>JAZKEL010000240.1:0-2955 GCA_040387075.1 Pseudomonadota bacterium | reverse complement strand
AAAGCCCGCGCAGTCTCGGCACTGCTTACCCCGGCCCCGTTCATCGAGCGGCTGGTGCATTTTTGGGCGAACCATTTTGCCATCTCCATCGAAAAACCAGTGGTGGCGGACCTTGCCGGTGCATTCGAGCTGGAAGCGATCAGGCCCTATGTACTGGGCAATTTCAGGGACATGCTGCTGGCCGTGGAGCAGCATCCTGCCATGCTGGCTTACCTGGACCAGGATAAATCCATAGGCCCCAACAGCATGGCGGCTGCTCGCGGCGCGGCACGCCAGCCGGACAAGAAACGTGGACTTAACGAGAACCTGGCCCGCGAGATCCTGGAACTGCATACCCTGGGGGTCCGCAGCGGCTACACGCAGGCCGATGTCACAGAATTTTCCCGTGCCCTCACCGGATGGAGCATTGCTGTAGCCAACACCGGCAATGCAAGTAAACCAATTAAACTAACTAAACCTAGGAAAAACAACAACGCAGCGGTTGATGAAAACGGCTTTATGTACCGGCCGCAACTGCACGAACCAGGCATTCGCAGCATAATGGGACGCACCTATGGCCAAGACGGCCAGGCACAGGCGCAAGCCGTATTAAAAGACCTGGCCACGGCGCCCGCCACTGCTGCACATATCGCCACCAAGTTGGTACGGCATTTTGTGAACGACACACCGCCGCCTGCCCTGGTCGATCGCCTTGCCGCCATTTTCCTGCGTGATGGCGGCAATCTTGCCAGCGTCTACCGTGCGCTGGTGGACGCGCCGGAAGCTTGGCAACCGACCCCGGTAAAATTCAAATCCCCCTGGGAATGGACGATTTCATCCCTGCGCGCAACGCAGCGCAAGACCACCGATGGCATCAACGTAGCGCAGATCCTCAACCAGCTTGGCCAGCCTGTATGGAAACCGGGGTCGCCAGCGGGCTATGACGACTTTGCCGAAGCCTGGGCCGGCCCCAATGCCTTGCTGCGCCGCATTGAATTGGCGCAACGGCTGGCCGCGCCGCTGGGAGATAAGCTGGACGCCAGGAGATTGTCGGATCAAGTACTGCTAGGCGCCATCAGCACAGAAACGACAATGGCTATCACCCGTTCCGAAAGTGCCTCGACCGGCCTGGCGCTGCTGCTGGTATCGCCTGAATTCCTGAGGAGATAGGGCCATGAATAGACCTATTAATATCCCTATGAATAGCACCATGCCGCGCCGCGATTTCTTAAAATTACTGTCGCTGGGCGCCGGTGCCATGCTGGCATCGCCGTACCTCAGTTTTGCCGGAGCTGGGACGGACACGGATCGCCGGTTTATCTTTATCATCCAGCGCGGTGCGGCGGACGGCCTCAATACCGTGATTCCGTACGGCGATCCGGCGTACGCCAGGCTGCGCGGCGCGCTGGCCATCGATGTCAGCCAGGCCAGCAAATTGGACGGCATGTTTGCCCTGCATCCGGCACTGGCAGAAACTGCCGCCATGTACGGCGCGGGCCAGGCGCTGTTTGTGCAGGCGGTCGCTTCACAGTATCGCGACCGCTCGCATTTCGACGGGCAGAACGTGCTGGAGACTGGCGGCGTTAGCCCCTACCAGTTGAAGGATGGCTGGATGAATCGGTTGCTGGCGCTGTTACCGCAGTCGCAAAATGAAGCCATCGCTTTTGCCTCGACCGTGCCCATGGCGTTGCGAGGCAAGATCGAAGTCAGCTCCTATGCGCCGTCCGCCTTGCCGCAGGCCTCTGACGACCTGCTGGCACGCGTATCGCAGTTGTATGCACAGGATCCGCAACTGCATTCCATCTGGGAGTCAGCCATGGATGCCAGGAATATGTCCGACGACACCACCAAGCGGCAAGATCCTGCCAGTTTCGGCAAGCTGGCAGCCTCGTTTCTTGCGCGCCCGGATGGACCACGTATCGCCATGATGGAAACCGGCGGCTGGGATACGCATACCGCCCAGGCCTCCAGGATGGACAGGCAGCTCAAATCATTGGACACCCTGCTTGCCGCCTTGCGCGACGGGCTTGGCAGCGAAGTCTGGCAAAAAACCACGGTCGTCGTGGCGACTGAATTCGGGCGCACCGCTGCCGTCAACGGCACCAATGGCACGGATCACGGTACCGGTGCCTGCGCCCTGGTACTCGGCGGCAGCATAAAGGGCAAACGTGTGCTGGCGGACTGGCCGGGGCTGGGCACGGGCGCCCTGTACGAAGGCCGCGACCTCAAGCCGACCATCGATCTGGACAACTTATTCGCATCGCTGGTCGCGGAAAGCTTCTCACTCGATCCGGGCCTGGTTTCCAGAACGCTTTTCCCGGAAAGTGCTAAGTCTAAACCCCTCACTGGGCTAATTCGCGCCTAGCCGGCTAGATCATAGCGAACACCCCAGCGAATTCTTGGCATCCGCAGGCAATAAAAAAACCAGCATTCGCTGGTTTTTACGTATATGCGACAAACAAGCAACGCTTAATCCGCTTTGGGCCTTGCCTGGTCGTCATGTTTTTCCTGGTAGATTTCCTGGCTGGCTGCCTTCTGGTCCTGATGCAGTTCCTGGCGCTCGTCCTTGGTCAGTTTCCCGTCCGATTTGAACTGGCGTTCTTCCTGGCGGATATCCCGCTGGTCGCCACGCAGGTCCTTTACTTCAGACCGTGTCAGCTCTCCCGACTTGACGCCCTGCGCCATCCGCCCGTGCTGTTTGTGCTGGCGTTCGTTGACACGCGGATCGCGGGTACCTGCCGTTGCCGGAACTGTTAATGCCGCCGTGATTGCGATAGTAATGAGCGATGCGAGTAATTTGTGCATGGTGTTTCTCCTGTCGTTAGTGGATGTGGCAGCGTTACTGCCCGGTACACACCTGTTTATGATGTGGTTATCCTTTAAACGCAGCCAGACAAAAAAACCGTCGCAAGCATTCGGCATTTGCACTAACCGAATGTCCATTCAACGTTGAGGGCAACACTAAATAAATAATAC
>JAZKEL010000239.1:0-11647 GCA_040387075.1 Pseudomonadota bacterium | reverse complement strand
CTCGCCAGCCAGTTTGATTCGGAAATAGAGCCTGATCTGAAGGAAGCTGAATCGTTAGAAGCGCCGATCTTTGATGCGGACGCTGCTGAGGCTACCGTGCAAATGGATATGTCCGAACTGCGTTTGCCGGAAGCCAGCCCTGAAACTGGGGAGGCCGCTGCTGATACAGAGCAGTACGCTACTGCAGTCCCGAGTGAAACACTGCCCGATTTCGATATTTCCGCTCCGTCTGTTGATGCGGACGAAAACCGGTTTGACCTGGATAAACTTCCTGAATTTGAACCAACGTTTGAATCTGCAGCACCCGAAATCAGTTTCGATCTTCCGGATCCGGTAATTGCGGATGTGGAAGATAGCAATCTGGAGACGATACCTGAACAGGCCAATGCGCCTGCAGACATTGAGCTGCCCTCATTTGAGCCCTCTGCGCCTTTCGAACCTACTATTTCCCCTGAAACGCCAGCTACAGAAGATATAGTATTTGATTCGATACCTGAACAAGAGGACGCACTGGACCTGGACTTCGACTTAGGGATGCCGGAAGATGAACCGCTGGCAGCAACTGCCCAGCCAGATGCTCCGGAAATCGATTTGTCCGGCATCAGCTTCGACCTTGATGAAGCCCCTGCGTTAAGCAGCGACGACGTTGTGTCTGAACCGGAGGCGATTTTGGCAGAGTCTTCCGAGGTGGATACTAAGCTGGATCTGGTCACTGCCTATATCGACATGGGAGATAACGAAGGTGCCAAGGAATTGCTGGATGAAATTCTGCAAGAAGGCGGCCCTAACCAGCGCTTACGTGCACAGGATATCCTGAAGACTTTGGGCTAGATTGCCGTTTACCAAATAAAAAGCCGGGTTAAACCCGGCTTTTTATTTGGTATCATTCCTAGAACATCAGCATCAGGCAAGCGCACTACCTAAAACCCACTTGATCATCTATGCCGCCATACTACCCATCGTATTATTTATTTTTAGTTGCACTTCAAGCATGAGGATCGCCCTCGGCCTGGAATACGATGGTTCGTTTTTTTGCGGATGGCAAAGCCAACCGGCCGCGTGTGGAGTCCAGGATAAGCTGGAGGCTGCGCTGCAATCGATGGCAGGCCATCCGCTGCGGGTGACAGCCGCAGGCCGGACGGATACCGGAGTGCATGCATTAAGCCAGGTGGTGCATTTCGATACCAGTACTGAGCGTCCATTGACTGCCTGGGTGCGAGGCATCAATGCCAATCTGCCCGCAGCGGTGCGTGTGCTATGGGCCCATAGAGTCGATGATGCATTCCATGCCCGTTTCGATGCTTACCAGCGCAGCTACCAGTATTTACTTTATAACAGCGCGGTTGCCCCGGCAGTGATGGCCAAGAAAGCCGGCTGGTTCCACCAGGTACTGGATGATGGGCTGATGTCAGACGCGATCCGGTATTTAATAGGCACGCACGATTTCTCTGCGTTCAGGGCGGCCGAATGCCAGGCCAAAAGTCCTGTAAAACAAATGCATCGTGCCGAAGTGAAGCGGGCAGGGGACTATCTTTTGTTCGATTTCTGTGCCAACGCATTTCTTTACCACCAGGTGCGCAATATGGTCGGTGCGCTTATCTACGTGGGTAAGGGCAATCATCCTCCAGCTTACATAGGCGAACTGCTACAGGGGCACGACCGTACCAAGTCACCCCCTACATTTTCACCGGATGGCCTATACCTGACCGGCGTGGGATATGACGAGAAATGGGGTCTGCCGCCCACAGAGCGCCCGCTGAATTTTTTCATCTAGTGATGTTCGAAGCGTAAAGCCGTGTCTGTACTCAAGTGTACAGGCGACATCGTTTGCGTTACCCTAGCACCTCTTTGTTACTGTCCTTATTTGCGATCATCACCCTTGAGAACCCGAGTTAAAATTTGCGGGATTACCCGTGTCGAAGATGCAGTGGCAGCTGCTATGCAGGGTGCAGATGCCATTGGTTTGGTGTTTTACGCACAAAGTCCGCGCTATGTAACGGTTACTCAAGCAGTCGAAATAGTCAGGAACCTGCCGCCATTCATCAACGTGGTGGGCTTATTTGTCGATGCCGAACCTACTCAAATTCAATCGATTTTATCTGCAGTAAAGCTCGATCTGCTGCAATTCCATGGCGATGAAACACCGCAGGAATGCCGCCAATACGGATTGCCGTATATGAAGGCCATCCGGGTCAGGGAAGACACAAATTTGGTACAATACGCACAGGATTACCATGACGCAAAAGCCTTGCTGCTGGACACTTACACAGAAGGCCTGGTCGGCGGTACCGGCCAACAATTCGACTGGACATTGATCCCCGAAAACATGCCGTTACCGATAGTATTGGCCGGTGGCCTCAATGCAAGCAATGTAGCTGCTGCGATTAAACAGGTAAGGCCTTACGCTGTGGATGTGAGCGGTGGTGTCGAACGTACAAAAGGGATAAAGGATGCGGAAAAAATTGCCGCATTCATGCGAGGAGTAAGCAATGCAGTTTGAAAACGATTTATTGACGGCATCGGTAGATGCGCCTGCCTATGACATGCCGGATGCACGTGGTCATTTTGGCGTTTACGGCGGTACATTCGTAGCGGAGACGCTGGTAGAAGCGCTGGATGAGTTGCGCCTGATGTACGAGAAATATAGGCACGATCCGGAGTTCCTGGCGGAATATGCCTATGACCTGAAGCATTTTGTCGGTCGCCCAAGCCCGATTTATTATGCGAAGCGCTGGTCGGAGAAAGTGGGAGGTGCCCGCATCTATTTGAAGCGTGAAGATCTTAACCACACCGGTGCGCATAAGATCAACAATACCATCGGCCAGGCGCTCCTCGCTAAACGCATGGGCAAGCCGCGCGTGATTGCTGAGACCGGGGCAGGCCAGCACGGCGTTGCAACAGCGACGATCGCCGCACGCCTTGGCCTGGAGTGCGTTGTGTACATGGGTTCTGAAGACATCAAGCGCCAGGCGCCGAATGTCTACCGCATGAAGCTATTGGGTGCTACCGTGGTACCCGTTGAAAGCGGTTCCAAAACCCTCAAGGATGCCTTGAACGAAGCCATGCGCGACTGGGTGACCAACGTCGAAAATACCTTCTACATCATCGGCACCGTCGCAGGCCCGCACCCTTACCCGATGATGGTGAGGGATTTCCAGGCCGTCATCGGCATCGAATCCAAGGAGCAGATGCTGGAGATGGTCGGGCGCCAGCCTGACGCAGTGATTGCCTGCGTGGGTGGCGGCTCGAATGCCATGGGTATTTTCTATCCTTATATCGATGAAAGAAATGTGCGCCTGATCGGTGTGGAAGCTGCCGGGCACGGCATAGAGACCGGCATGCATGCGGCTCCGCTCACCACGAATAGTGCCGTAGGCGTGTTGCACGGTAACCGCACTTACCTGATGCAGGATGCAAACGGCCAGATCGTCGAGACCCATTCGATTTCTGCCGGGCTTGATTACCCTGGTGTCGGCCCTGAACATGCCTGGCTGAAAGACAGTAACCGTGCCGAATATGTAGCGATTACCGATGAAGAAGCCATGACGGCGTTCCACAGCCTTTGCCGTACCGAAGGCATTATCCCCGCGCTGGAGTCCAGCCATGCCCTTGCCTATGCCGAAAAGCTGGCGGCCACCATGACACCGGATAAGATTCTGCTTGTGAATCTTTCCGGCCGCGGCGATAAGGATATCAACACCATTGCCCAGCGTTCCGGCATTACTTTATAGCTGCAGTTTAAAAAGAATAGCATTCAACCATGTCGCGTATCCAACCCACGTTCGCCGCACTAAAACAGTCCGGCAAAAAAGCCCTTGTTCCTTATTTCACCGCAGGTGATCCCCATCCCCGCTTTACCGTTGAATTGATGCATACGTTGGTGAACAGCGGGGCGGATATCATCGAGCTCGGCGTGCCGTTTTCAGACCCGATGGCGGATGGCCCTGTTATCCAGCGGGCGAGTGAGCGAGCCTTGCTTCACCATGTCAGTTTGCGCATGGTGCTCGATATGGTGAAAGACTTCCGCCGCCGAGATAATAAAACGCCCGTCGTGCTCATGGGGTATGCAAACCCCATTGAGGCGATGGGTGTTGAGGTTTTTGCTGACCTAGCCCAGGAGTCCGGTGTGGACGGCATACTGACCGTAGACTACCCGCCTGAAGAGAGCAAGGCGTTCGTTGCACTTCTACAGTCTCGCGATATCGATCCCATCTTCCTGCTTTCGCCCACCACTGAGCAATCCCGCGTCGAGCTTATCGTCAACCAGGCCAGTGGGTTCGTGTATTACGTTTCCCTTAAAGGCGTTACCGGCGCACAGAACCTGGATATCCAGGACGTGACGGAACATGTGGCTGCTATCCGCCTGAAAACGGGCTTGCCGATCGGGGTGGGATTCGGTGTGCGCGATGCGGCGACAGCGAAAGCCATCGCCGGCGTTGCGGATGCGGTGGTGGTCGGTAGCCGCATGGTGCAAGCTATCGAGCAATCGACAGAAGAGAATTTGCTGGCGAATGCTGCAGCCTTGATCACCGAGTTGCGCAGTGCCATGGATACAATCAACTAAATCTAACGAAACTGCATTCAAATAGCGAATGCACGAGGAGTACACATGAGCTGGTTACAGAAACTTTTACCCCCAAAGATCAACCGCGTCATCGGCCCCAGCAAGAAAAACGTGCCCGAAGGCTTGTGGAGCAAATGTACTTCCTGCGAGTCGGTACTGTATCGCACCGACCTGGAAAGTAATGCCGAAGTCTGCCCGAAATGCGGTTACCACAACCGCATATCCGCCAGGGAGCGTCTGGCTTTGCTGCTGGACGAAGAGGGCCGCATCGAGATCGGTGCCGAAGTGCAGCCGGTCGATCCGTTAAAATTCAAGGATAGTAAACGTTATGCCGACCGCATCAAGTCATCGCAGGCTGACGTTGGCGAGACGGATGCGCTTATCGTCATGCAGGGGAGTATCAAGAACGTTCCGGCTGTCGTGGCAGCATTTGAATTCAAATTCATGGGAGGTTCCATGGGCTCTGTTGTGGGCGAGCGTTTTGTGCGTGGTGTGCAGGCGGCCATCGACAACAAGGCGGCCTTTATCTGCGTGTGCGCAAGTGGTGGTGCACGTATGCAGGAAGGCATGTTTTCCCTGATGCAAATGGCGAAAACCAGCGCGGCATTAACTGCCTTGAGCCGTAACGGACTGCCGTATATTTCAGTATTGACTGACCCGACCATGGGCGGGGTTTCCGCCAGTTTTGCCATGCTGGGCGATATTATCATCGCGGAGCCACAGGCGCTTATCGGTTTTGCGGGTCCCCGCGTGATCGAACAGACCGTCCGCGAAACCTTGCCGGATGGATTCCAGCGTGCGGAGTTCCTGGTGGAGCATGGCGCTGTGGATGTCATTATCGACAGGCGTGAAATGCGCGACAGGATAGCGGCATTGCTCACTAACCTGATGCGCTTGCCAGTGGCCGCCTGACGCTAAGCGTGCCTGAACCTGCAACACAGACAGCCATCCCTAAACGAAGTCTCGCTGGATGGCTGGAGTATATTGAAGCCCTGCACCCAAAATCCATCGCCATGGGCCTGGAGCGCGTCAGCCAGGTAAAAGAGCGACTCAAGCTAACTCCATTATTCCCTATCATCATCGTCGCCGGCACCAATGGCAAGGGCTCTACCTGCGCCATGCTGGAGCGTATTTACCTCGAGGCAGGCTACCGGGTAGCTTGCTATAGTTCCCCGCATCTGCTTCACTACAACGAACGTATCCGTGTCGACTGCAAAAATGCCGTCGATGAAGATCTAGTGCTTGCTTTTGAGACGGTGGAAGCGGCCCGCCACGATACGCAACTCACGTATTTTGAATATGGCACCCTGGCCGCCATGCGTCATTTCATGGATGCCGATGTGGATTTGGCCATACTCGAAGTGGGGCTTGGAGGCAGGCTGGATGCAGTGAATGCATTTGAGCCGAGCTGCTCCATCGTGACCAGTATCGACCTGGACCATATTGAATTTCTCGGTAATAGCCGTGAAAGCATAGGCTTCGAGAAAGCCGGCATATTCCGCAACAATATTGCTGCTATCTATGGCGATACGGCACCGCCGGTATCCTTGCTCCAGCATGCAAAAGAAGTGGGGGCGCCGCTGAAAGTCATTACAAAGGATTTTAATGGGGAGTTAAATGCGGAATTAAATGGAAACTCCTGGGTCTATCATGGCCCTCAACTCAAGATCGCCGACCTGCCTTTGCCAGCCTTGTTCGGAAGTTTCCAGATAAGTAATGCAGCATGTGCAATCACTGCGATCAATGAATTGCAAAGTCGATTGCCGGTCAATGAAGCCGCAATAGTGGCTGGGCTGGAAAACGTAAAGCTTGCCGGCCGCTTTCAGTCATTCGCCACCACGCCGCCAGTCATCCTGGATGTCGCCCACAATCCGCATGCCGCCCAGGCACTGGCCGCCAGTCTGCATAGCTCTCGCATTGCCGGCCGTACGCTGGCGGTATTTTCGATGCTGGCAGATAAAGACATTGCAGGTGTGATCAAGGCTATCGGCAATGAAATAAATAGCTGGTATGTGGCCAATATCGCCAATGTACGCGGTGCCCCGGCCGGCCAGCTTGCTGACGTAATACGGCTCGAACACCCTGAAAGTACGATCGCCGCATTCGATAGTGTGACCGATGCCTATCATCAAGCCTGTCTGGAAGCGCATGAAAATGATAGAATTGTCGTCATGGGTTCTTTTTTTACGGTGGCGGAAATAATGCCCTATTTGCTGAAAAGCACCTAACAGTTTGAATCTTTACCGGAAGCCGCCAGCAGGCATCAGCCTTAACTGGATAACAGGACGATACGAATGTCACTAGACAGCCCGCAATCTCAGTTGAATGACCAGGAAATACAATTCAAGAAGCGTGCACGGCGGCGTTTAGTTGGCGCTGTAGCGCTTGTCCTGTTGATGATTGCTATTTTGCCTATGGTGCTGGATGACAGAACCAACAAAGCACCCCCGCAGGAAATCGCCATTTCTATCCCAAGCCAGGATGGCAGAGAATTCACTTCAAAGATCGTACCGACTGCTCCAGCAATTGTAGCGCCGGATGTAGACACCGATGCTAATCCTGAGCAGGCAATGGAGCCTACTCCAGAGCAAAAAAATCCTGCAGAATTAAATGAAGCGCCTGTAACGGACGTAGCTCCTATCAAGCCTGCGCCGGTTGTAAGAATAGAAACCCCGGTTGAAAAGTCAGTCAAGAAAGAGCCTGTTAAAGCTCCCGTGCAAACGGCCGATATTAGTAATAGTCCAGGCAGGCTGCCTGATGATAAAAAACTGGCGACAGCAGGAGCCATCGCTCCCGTTTATGTGCAGATCGGTGTTTTTTCCGATGCGGGAAATATCAAGCAATTGCAACAAAAGCTGTCCGGTATGGGTCTCAAGTCCTTTACCGAAAAAATCGATACCAGTAAGGGCGAAAAAACACGTTTACGTGCAGGTCCGTTTTCAACCAGGCCTGCTGCCGAAGCTGCCCTGGAAAAAATAAAAGCCGGTGGCCTTGGCGGCATGGTGGTTAGTAAATAGGTGGATATCGTATTAACGCAATACGTATATCCAGAATACATGGAACAGCATGACCGGTTTTGATTACGCGGTATTAGGTATTATCGGCTTGTCTGTATTACTCAGCATCATGCGTGGTTTTATTCGCGAAATACTGGCGCTGGTAAGCTGGGTAGCTGCGTTTTTCGTGGCAAAAATTTATACGCTGGAACTGGCGCCCTTACTGCCCAATGCAATACCGAGTGAGGCGCTACGCTTCCTGGCAGCATTCATCATCTTATTTTTAGCGACATTATTGATTTGCAGTTTGCTGGCGATTGCGCTTTCCCAGCTATTCAAGAATATAGGGCTAACCTGGCTGGACAGGATGCTGGGTGGCTTGTTCGGTTTATTGCGTGGGATGGTGATCGTCGGTACTCTGGTGTTCCTGGCTGGCTTTACCAGTCTGCCCAAGGATACGCGATGGCGTAGCGCGATGTTCAGCGCACCGCTGGAGGCGATGGTATTAAGTGCAATGCCCTGGTTCTCCAGTGACATTGCGAGGAATGTGAAATACGATTAATGAATTAATCGACGCCCGAATCCAAGGGCCGGTCGATCAGGCTGAACAAGCCTCCGAATTTTGTTTTTTTAAGGCGATTCGTCATGTGCGGAATCATCGGTATTGTCGGTAAGAATCCAGTTAACCAGCTGCTGTACGATGGACTGCTGGTCTTGCAGCATAGAGGGCAGGACGCTGCGGGTATTGTCACCTGCGACGGCAATACCTTCTATATGCACAAGAACAACGGCCTAGTCCAGGATGTGTTCCAGACCCGCCATATGCGCAGCCTGCAGGGCAATGCCGGCATCGCCCATGTGCGCTACCCGACAGCGGGCTCATCCTCCGCCGCTGAAGCGCAACCATTCTACGTGAACTCCCCATTCGGCATCGTGCTTGGCCATAACGGCAACCTGACCAATTCGGCGCAACTCAAACACGAAATGTTCCGCCAGGATCTGCGCCATATCAACACCAGTTCCGATTCCGAAGTATTGCTCAATGTGCTAGCACATGAGATCGAACATACCGCCCATAGTGCAGTATTGAATTCCGACGTTATCTTTGATGCTGTCGCCGGCGTCCACAGGCGCTGCAAAGGCGCCTACGCCGTGGTGGCGATGGTGGCTAATTTCGGCCTGCTGGCATTCCGTGATCCGCACGGCATTCGTCCATTGGTTATTGGCAAATTGGTCGGCGAAAAGGGCACCGAGTACATCGTGGCCTCCGAAAGCGTGGCATTGGACGTGCTGGGCTTTAAGCTGGTACGCGACGTGGAGCCGGGCGAAGCCATCTTTATCGATATGGACGGCAACCTGTTCTCACGCCAGTGCGCCGAAAATGCCAAGCTCACTCCCTGCATATTCGAATATGTCTACCTGGCCAGGCCGGATTCGCTGATCGATGGCGTATCGGTCTACCAGACCCGGCTTCACATGGGCGAGAGCCTAGCGGAGAAGATCCACAGAGAGTGGTCGCATTTGCAGATCGATGTGGTGATCCCCATCCCGGATACCAGCCGCCCAAGCGCGCTGCAACTGGCGAATGCACTTAACCTTACCTACCGTGAGGGCTTCATCAAGAATCGTTATATCGGCCGTACCTTCATCATGCCTGGCCAGGCCTTGCGCAAGAAATCGGTACGCCAGAAACTGAATCCTATCGGCATGGAATTCAAGGGCAAGAACGTATTGCTGGTCGACGACTCCATCGTGCGCGGCACCACCTCCCAGCAAATCGTGCAGATGGCCCGCGATGCAGGCGCCAATAAAGTGTATTTCGCTTCTGCTGCGCCCCCTGTGCGCTATCCCAACGTCTACGGCATCGATATGCCGACTCGCGATGAGTTGCTGGCCACCGGCCGTACCGATGAAGAAATCTGCAAGGAGATTGGTGCCGATGCGCTGATCTATCAAGACTTGGATGCCCTTATTAAAGCCGTGCAATTGAGCAATCCAAATATCAAGGTGTTCGATTGCTCCTGTTTCGACGGCAATTACGTCACCGGCGATATCGACCAGGCCTACTTGAATGCCATTGAGTCCGCACGTGGCGATGGCGAAATGAAAAAACGCCCGGCCAACTCCATTACGCAAATGGACTTGAACCTGGTAGAGACCAAGGAGCACGAAGAAGAGCTGGTCTAAGAAGAGCTCTTCTAAGTAGAGCTATTCTAAGCATAGCTGGGCTGGTTATCTGTAGCAGGGCACAGCCGGTCAACTTGACCGGCGTTACCGTCAGGGCTACCATTGCATTTGCGCCGATTTGAGTTGCCATGAGGCAAATCTCAGCTTGCGGGCGCTTAATAAATTCCGCTAAAGCGAGTTAGGTGTACCTGAATTTAGGTGAAACTGGACCCGTTTTGGCTCTATGGCGAAAACGGGTTTTTTTACGCCCGTATTTTTATTGTGGCTAGCAAAGGTAACAACATATGAGCGATCAAACGACTAACGATCAAACCAGGTGGCACCCCGAGACTTTAGGAGTACGTGCCGGCAGTGAACATACGCATTTCGGCGAGAATTCCGAAGCGATGTTCCTGACATCCAGTTTCGTGTTCGAAAATGCGGCACAGGCAGCGGCGCGTTTCGGTGGCCAGGAGCCGGGCAACATCTATTCGCGCTTCACCAACCCTACGGTCACCATGTTCCAGAACAAGCTGGCGGCGCTTGAGGGCGCGGAATTCTGCGTGGCGACTTCCAGCGGCATGGCCGCGATCCTGGCGTGCGTGATGGGCTTATGCTCCGCAGGCGATCATGTCGTCGCGTCGCGCAGCATATTCGGCACCTCGGTGCAGCTGTTCAGCAATATCCTCAAGCGCTGGGGCCTGGACACCACATTCGTTTCCCTTACTGACCCGGAGGCATGGAAAGCGGCGGTTAAGCCTAACACCAAGCTGTTTTTCGTCGAAACGCCTTCTAACCCATTGACCGAAGTATGCGACATTGCCGTACTGGCTGATATCGCGCATCGGGCCGGCGCCTTGCTAGCGGTAGACAATTGCTTCTGCACACCCGCCCTGCAAAAGCCGCTGGAACTGGGTGCGGATATCATCATCCATTCTGCCACCAAATACATCGACGGCCAGGGGCGTTGCCTAGGCGGGGCGGTGCTAGGTAAAAAGGATGTGCTGGAACCGGTCTACGGTTTCCTGCGTACTGCAGGGCCGACCATGAGTGCATTCAATGCCTGGGTATTCCTCAAGGGACTGGAAACGCTGCATGTGCGTATGGAGGCACATGCCAGGAATGCGCTTGCCCTAGCCGAATGGCTGGAGCAGCAGAGTGGCGTCGCCAGGGTGTATTACCCGGGGCTGGCGTCGCACCCGCAACATGCCCTTGCCATGCGCCAGCAGAAGAGCGGCGGTGCGATACTGTCGTTCGATGTAAAGGGTGGGCAGGAAGCTGCCTGGCGCCTCATCGATGCCACACGCATGATCTCCATCACCGCCAACCTTGGCGATGCCAAAAGCACCATCACCCATCCGGCGACCACCACGCATAGCCGTGTGTCGCCAGAGGCGCGGGCTGAGGCGGGCATAGGCGATGGTCTGGTGCGCATCGCCGTCGGCCTGGAGCACATTGAGGATCTAAAGGCCGATCTTGCATTATTAAGTATATAAAACATGATTTTTTGATTCTCAACGGGGCTGCGGCCCCTTTTTTTATTGTCGATGGTTATTCATAGCATCCTGAATTTGTAGGAGTTATACGGACATTTTTTATTAAATGACGCTGTTAGCATTTGTCCCGTAAGTGCTTAATAACAAATTTAAATTTGAGGGATACAAAATGAATATAGTCTGGTTTATCTTGATAGGCATCTGTGCCGGCTGGCTTGCAGGCCAGATCATGAAGGGCGGCGGTTTCGGCGTGGTAGGCGATTTGATTGTCGGCATCATCGGCGCACTGATCGGTGGTTTCCTGTTCGGTAGCCTGGGCGCTTCAGCAGGCGGCGGCTTATTGGGCAGCCTCGTTGTGGCAACTATCGGTGCCATCATCCTTATCCTGTTGTTGCGTGTCATTAAACGCGCTTAAGCTAAAAGGC
>JAZKEL010000238.1:7965-15689 GCA_040387075.1 Pseudomonadota bacterium | reverse complement strand
GGCCGACTTTAGGCTCGCACATTTCCATTTCCCAGTTGACCTTGCCGGTCTTGGCATCGAGTGCCGCGATATGGCCGTTCAATTGCGTCTTGATGATCTGCCCTGCACCGTATGCCAGGCCGCGGTTCACCACGTCGCAACATGCAACGGCCTTGACCGATGCATCCTGTTTCGGCTTGTGTTGCCACACGATGACACCGGGATCGTTCAGGTTGACGGCGTAGGTATTGTTCGGGAATGCGGAGTGGATATACATCATGTCGCCGATGACCAGCGGCGCGCCTTCGTGGCCGTTCAATACACCGGTAGAAAAGCTCCAGGCCGCTTTCATGTTCTTGACGTTGCTGCGATTGATCTGGCTGAGCTCACTGTTGTGCTGACCGCTGTATGAGCCTGTCTGCATGGCCCACTGGTTGGGATCCTGTCCCAGCTTGATCAACTCTTCATTGGCATGCGCCACCTGCATGGTGGCCATCACCATCAAGCCCCCGATTGCGGCGCTAACGCTGGCGTTAGCTATTCTGCGTTTCATATTCATCTCCCTAATGCTGGTTTGATTTGGATTGCTGCTGAATGCATCCTTCATCAGCAGTGCTGCATTGTTAACATTTCGTAACAAGTTCAGTAGATGAATGATTCCCGATTAAGGCGGTAAGAATTCACGACGCCCGAAATCGCTGCATGCATGTCACGTAGCTGTAGATCGCATGCATGTAGATTGCATAGCCAAATACGGGAAAAACTCACTATCCCTTTTATCTGTGTTACCCGAGAATCCAGCCCATGAAAATTTCCATGCTTTTCGGCAAACTGCAGCCACAAAAGAAAGACGTGGTGTATGCCTGCCTGCTGGTTGCCGGGGTGTACCTGGCTGCCGCCAGTTTCGAACTGGCGGAACACCTGACGTTGTGGTTCCGCGACTATGAATTCCTGCAACTGGACGAACTGCCCATGGTGCTGTTTTCAGCGGCAGCGGCCGCCGTATGGTTCTCCAATCGGCGTATGAATGAGATCAACCTGGAGATGCGGCTGCGCATAGAGGCGGAACAGGCAGCGCTCAACAGCCAGGCCATGTACCGCCTGTTGTTCGAGGAAGGGCTTAGCGGCAATTTCGTGGCAGATATGGAAGGCAGGCTGGTGCTGTGCAACCAGTCGTTTCGCCTGATGTCGGGCATGACGGGCAAGGTAGACAGTTTTGACCTGGGCCGGGCCCTGGGTGCCCAATGGCTGGAACTGCAGGCCAGGGTGCAGCTGTCCGGCTGGCTGGATCTGCCAGAACTAGCCGTTGCCCACCTGAACGGCGCGCCCTGGATCGTGATGGCCCGCCTCGCCTGCCGTGAAAAGCTGGACGATTCAGGCAAGGAGATACATGGGTATTTCATCGACATCACCGAGCAGCACCTGGCGGAAAAAGAACTGGGACAGTTGCTGGACGAGAACAAGTCGCTGGTACGGCATGCCATGCAGGTACAGGAAGAGGAACGCCGGCACCTAGCCCGGGACATCCATGACGACATGGGGCAATACCTCACGGCGATCCGCCTGGATGCAGCTGCATTATCGCGCGACAACACCAGTGCAGAAGGCATACATGCCAGCCGCATCATTGCGCATGCGGAGCATATCCAGCTGGCGATCAAGGGCCTGATCCGCAAGCTGCGACCGGCGGCGCTGGATGCGCACGGCCTGATAGAAGCGCTTTACCAGTTGGCGCGCGAGTGGAAACTACAGAATCCGGACATCGCCTGCCATGTGCAGCTGGACGAGAACTGCAAACACCTGCCGGAACATATCAGCATCGTCGCCTACCGCTTCGCGCAGGAAGGCCTTACCAATATCGCCCGTCATGCGGAAGCGAAGAATGTGACGATAACGCTGACGCAATCCACGCGACAGCAGGCGAACATGATCTGCATGGAAGTAGCCGACGACGGCGTGGGCATACACCAGGCACGCATACGCAACGGATTCGGGCTGATCGGCATGCGCGAGCGCATAGAGGCAGCAGGCGGCATGCTTGTCATAGAGAATGGCAAAACCGGCGGCGCCCGCATCTCGGCTCAAATTCCATACACCCCTAAACTTATTACAGGAACTTACTATGGAGCATAAATCAAGGGGCCATAAATCAGTGGGTCATGAATCTTTAGTGCATAAAGACAGGATGCATAAAATCGATGGCACATAAAATATTGCTGGCCGACGACCATGCCGTGGTCAGGCAGGGACTGCGCACCCTGCTGGAAAATGCCGGTTACCAGGTAGTGGCCGAGGCGGAAAGCGGAGAGCGTGCCTCGTTGTTATGGAACGAGACCCGTCCCGATATCGCCATCATGGACCTGGACATGAACGGCATAGGCGGCATGGAATGCCTGCAGCGCCTGATAGGACGGGACGCCAATGCCAAGGTGCTGATCTTCAGCCTGCACGACGACAACATCTACGCCGCACGCGCCATCAAGGCCGGTGCCAAAGGCTATGTGGTGAAGACGGATGCGCCGGAATCGGTACTGGAAGCCGTGCGCCAGATACTGCGCGGAGGCAAGTACATCGGCCATGAGCTGGCACAGCACCTGGCCATGGACAGGTTCAGCCAGGAAGAAAGCCCCATCGCCAAATTATCGCCCAAGGAGTTCGAGGTGTTCCGCCGAATCGCAGAAGGCGAATCCCTGTCTGAAATCGCCGCGCACCTGCATATCGGCTATAAAACCGCTGCCAATACGCAGACGCAGGTCAGGCAAAAACTGGGGGTCAGTACAACGGGGCAATTGGTACATGTCGCCATGCGGTTCGGCATCACGCAGCATCGCGATTAGCCTGTCGCTTAGAAAAATTGAGGCTAAGCCTATTGAAAGTTGCGCTATAGCGATTTGATCGCCAGCCATACCAGGATGCAGATAGGCAGGCAGAGCGCCCAGAACGCAGCCATGGAATACGCCACACCGGCGCAGGTCGCGCCGAATGCGAAGGCCAGCACGGCTGGCAGCAACTTCCTTGCCCTCTCCAGTGACTGCGCTTTCAGCTTGTCGTTCTTGCTGTGGAAGATGTCCACCACATCGATGATCAGGTTGGTCACGTTGCCGGTCATCACCGTGGTGGGGACTTGCAGGAAGATGGTTTTACCGCTGGCGGTCTGCTGCATGCCCATCGCCGCCGCGCCCAGTATGCCGGCGATGATAGGGGCGAGGTCGGTGTCCGACTGGATCGGCCCGCCGCTCAAGCCTACCAGCATGAATGCCAGCAGCAGTAACGCCTCGACTACGTACAGCACACGCAATGGCGAGCGCTGGCGTCGGTCATAGTTGAGCACGATCAGGCGGGTGCAGGCTACCGAGACGACGAATGCAGGAAAGGCAAACAGCTTGAGGATGACGCCGGATGCCGGATGCACGATCATGCTGCCGATGAGCACGAAGTTTCCGGTGATGTGCGCGGTGAATAATCCGAATAAGGCAATAAACCCCAGCGTATCCACGTAGCCGCCGATGAAGGAAAGCAATACGGTACGCGTGCGGGAGTATTCTACTTGCAAGATTTGCCTCTAAATTCAGCTGGGCAGGCTGGCTATCCAGTCCGCCTACCCACGGGTTCAAAATATAAACAGGATTATATGGATGGGTTGTCGGCCTTCTAGCCCATACGCCTAGCGAGCCTTGCTTTTCGTCACCCGTCTAGGCTTGGCAGCGGGGATATCCGACTCCTGGCGTATACGCCGTTTTGCCGTGGAGCGCTTGGGCTTGGCAGCCGCGCCCACCTTGCCTGCCGGCGGCCTTGTGCGACTTTTGCGCTCGGTGCCGGTGAGGGTTTCAGCGAGGCTGGGCGGACGTTCCTGCGGGGTGCGCCTGACGCTGTTGCGGCCAACTACCGGTTCGGAATGGGCGCCCCGCTCCTTACGTTCTTTCGGCGCTTTGGGCGTAAACGCCATGCCCGCTTTTTCTTTTTCGCGCGCGCTTAACTGGCGTAACGGGGTGTTCGGCACCTCAAGGCCTGCCCACTCCATCAGCCCGATCACCTCTTTCGGGTCCAGCTCCATCATCATGCCGCGTTTGAGGCGCGGCGGCAGGTTGACCGGGCCGAAGCGCACGCGCATCAGGCGGCTCACCGGCAGCTGGAACGCCTCGAACAGGCGACGCACCTCGCGGTTACGCCCTTCCCGCAAGATGACCTGGTACCAGTGATTCGAGCCCTCGCCGCCCTGCGGCTGGATCACGTCGAACTTGGCCGGCCCGTCATCCAGCTCGATACCCTGGCGCAGCAGTGCAAGTTGCTCGTCGCTCAGTTCGCCGAAGATGCGCACGGCATACTCCCGCTCGACTTCATAACGCGGATGCATGAAATGGTTGGCAAGCTCGCCCGAGGTGGTGAACATGAGCAGGCCGGAGGTATTGATATCCAGCCGGCCGACGGCGATCCACTTGGCGCCTTTCACATGCGGCAGCTTGTCGAACACGCTTTCACGTTTTTCAGGATCGTCCTGGCTCACGATCTCGCCTTCCGGCTTATGGTAGATCAGTATCTTGGCCAGTTCCGCCTCGAACGGCAGGCGCAGGGGACGACTGTCCAGCCTGACGATGTCCGTGGATACCACGCCGGCACCCACCTGCGCCACCACGCCGTTGATGGTAATGCGGCCGCTGGCGATCAACGTTTCCATGTCACGACGCGAGCCTAACCCGGAAAGCGCGAGTAATTTATGCAGCCGTTGCGGGATGGCATCAGGATCTGCCTGGATAATGCGGGGAGTGGTGGGCCGGGCTGCCCGTGTATCGCGCTGCTGTTTGAAAGGACGTGCCATGATAATTCTGCTTGCTGAAGGTAATGTGCTGATTTTACCGCAGATTAAGCGTATGGCTTGGCTTATATGGCAGTTGAACTGCCAGCTACGAGCCTGACATTACCTGGATCAAAGGGAAAGTTTAGTTGTGGGCTGCCATGCCGAACGAACAAATATCGAATATCGATGCTCTGGAAAGCGCATGAATACTGTCTCGCAGGCATGCCGAACTAGCGGATCAGTTGCGACCTTGGTTAGACATTAACGTAACCTTAGCTGGCATCCAGGTTAAGTGTCAGCTCTTCGCTGGAGAAGGTTTCCATGGGCGGCAATTCCGACAATGAGCGCAGGTTGAGGTCATCCAGGAATAGTTTGGTGGTGGCATATAAAGACGGGCGTCCCGGTACGTCGCGCTGGCCGACGATATCGATCCATTCGCGCTCCTGCAATTGGCGGATGGTGTTGGGGTTGACGGCAACGCCGCGAATCTCCTCGATGTCGCCGCGTGTGACCGGTTGGCGATAGGCGATGATGGCCAGGGTCTCCATGGCGGCACGCGAGTAGCGCTGCTGTTTTTCGGGATTCAGCCGTGCCAGGTAGGGCGTATATTCAGCCCGTGCCTGGAAGCGCCAGCCACTGGCCACCTGTACGAGCTCCATGCTGGGCTCCGGCGTTCCCACCTGCCAGTCGGTCTTGAGTTCATCCAGCAGCATGCGCAAAGTGGCGCGCTCCATGCGTTCAGGGAATAACCGCAGCATGTCGTCCAGTGCAAGCGGCTCGCGTGAGGTCAGCAGGGCTGCTTCCAGCACACGCTTCATCTGCGCAATAGTTTGCGTTTCCATCTTTGCCTGGATTTCCATTTTTGCCAGGATTTCCGGCTTCTGCCCTGGGTTGGTTTCTATCGCCATTGCAATGACATCCGCTGAATGAATCTAGGTTTGGCTAAGTTGCAGGTATATGGGCGTAAAAGGCGCTTGCTGGGTGATCTTCAGCAAGCCCTCGCGCGCCAGTTCAAGTATCGCCAGGAAGCACACCACCAGCTTGGGGATGCCATCGTTGACCACGTCGAACAGCGCCGAGAACTCCAGCATATTGTCCTGCTGCAAGCGCCGCAATATCTGGCTCATATGCTCGCGCACCGAGAGTTCTGCGCGGCCTATCTTGTGGTGCTTGAAATTGCTGGCGCGCTTGATCACCGCCTGCCAGGCGGCCACCAGGTCATCGAGCGAAACTGCTGGCGGTTCCACTTCGACGATCTGCTGGTAATAGGCTTCCGCCACCATGATATCCCTGCCCACCTGCGGCATTTCGTCCAGCTTCTGTGCAGCAAGCTTGATGGCTTCGTATTCCATCAGGCGCCTTACCAGCTCTGCGCGCGGATCGTCTTCACTTTCTATTTCCGCGGGTTTCGGCAGCAGCATACGGGATTTGATCTCGATCAGCACCGCAGACATCAGCAAATAGTCACCGGCCAGCTCCAGCTTGATGGCACGCATTTTTTCCACGTATTCCATATATTGGCGGGTAAGCTCCGCCATGGGGATATCCAGGATATCCAGGTTATGCTTGCGGATCAGGTAAAGCAGCAGGTCGAGCGGGCCTTCGAAAGCCTCGAGGTAGACAGCCAGAGCATCCGGCGGGATATACAGGTCATGCGGCAGCTGGGTAAATGCTTCGCCATGGATGCGGGCATCCAGCGTTGGGTTGGCCTGGGTTAGGCTGCTCTGGGTCAGTTGCGCCTGCATCAGTGGCGCACGGTACTGGAAAACACGTTGATCACGATGACACCGCTGATGATCAGGCCCATGCCGACCATTGCCGGCGCATCCAGCGTCTGGCGGTATACCACCCAGCCCAGCAGCGAGATGAGTACGATACCCACACCCGACCAGATCGCGTACATGATGCCGACCGGCAACACACGCAGGCTGATCGTCATGAAATAGAACGCCGTGCCATAGCCCAGGATCACCAGTAGCGAGGGCCACAGCCGGGTGAATTCCTGCGACGCCTTAAGGGCGGTGGTGGCCATCACTTCGGCCACGATGGCAATGGCAATAGCCAGCCAGGGACTCATAAAAATCCTTTAGCTAATGCAATAAGGCATCGCTTAAGAATAATTCAGGCCCATCACGTCACGTACTTCCCGCATGGTTTCGCGGGCCATCTTGCGTGCGCGTTCGCAGCCTTCTGCCACGATGTTCTTTACCAATGCCGGGTCTTGCGCATACTGTGCCGCGCGCTCCTGGATGGGTTTCAGTTCCTCCAGCATGCTCTCGATCACTGGCTGCTTGCATTCTATACAGCCGATACCGGCCGTGCGACAGCCCTGTTGCACCCATGCCTGCGTGGTTTCCGTTGAGTATATCTGGTGCAATTGCCAGACCGGGCACTTCTCCGGATCGCCCGGATCGGTGCGGCGAATACGCGCTGGGTCGGTGGGCATGGTCTTGATCTTCTTGGCGATGGCATCCGGCTGTTCGCGCAGCGAAATCGTGTTGTTATAGGACTTGGACATCTTCTGGCCGTCCAGGCCGGGCATCTTGGATGCCGGTGTGAGCTTGTATTCAGGCTCCACCAGTATCATCTTGCCGCCGCCCTCCAAGTAGCCGAACAGGCGTTCGCGGTCGCCCAGGCTCAGGCCCTGCTGTTCTTCTATCATGGCACGCGCGGATTCCAGCGCTTCGTCGTCGCCGCTTTCCTGGTAGCGCTTGCGCAGCTCTTCGTAAAGACCGCCCTTTTTGCTGCCCAGCTTCTTAATGGCAGCGTGTGCCTTTTCCTCGAATCCGGCTTCGCGGCCGTAGATATGGTTGAAACGGCGTGCAATCTCACGCGTGAATTCGATATGCGGGATCTGGTCTTCGCCTACCGGCACCTGGGTGGCCTTATAGATCAGTATGTCGGCGCTTTGCAACAATGGGTACCCGAGGAAGCCGTAAGTGGATAGATC
>JAZKEL010000238.1:0-7955 GCA_040387075.1 Pseudomonadota bacterium | reverse complement strand
AGTTTTTCCATCTGGTCTTTATAGGTCGGCACGCGTTCCAGCCAGCTCAGCGGCGTGATCATGGAGAGCAAGGTATGCAGCTCGGCATGCTCAGGCACGCGCGACTGGATGAAGATGGTGGAATTGGCAGGATCGACGCCGGCGGCCAGCCAGTCGATGACCATTTCCCACACGCTTTCCTCGATCACTTCCGGCGTGTCGTAATGCGTGGTCAGTGCATGCCAGTCGGCAACGAAAAACAGGCATTCATGTTCATGCTGCAACCGGATCCAGTTTTTCAGGACGCCGTGGTAATGCCCCAGATGAAGATTCCCCGTGGGCCGCATGCCCGATAAAACACGCTCAACAGCCATAGTTTTTTATTGTCAGATAAAGAGATGGAGCCATTATACGAAATCGTCAAAAGAAAACGTTAGAAATTATTGCGAGCAGGATGACGATGAATGGATTCATGATCTTGGACAGGATGCCGGTGAACAGCAATGCGATCAGGATGAAGAAGCCGTAACGCTCGACCTTGGCGTACTGGAACGCCAGCCGATTCGGCAGCAGGCTGACCGCGATGCGTCCGCCATCCAGCGGCGGCAGCGGGATAAGGTTCAGTACCATCAGCACCAGGTTGATCATGATGCCAACCGCGCCCATGTAGGCCAGCGCCTCACTGAAACCGGATTGCACAACCATGCTGAACTTGATCACCAGCACCCAGAAAATGGCCATTACCAGGTTAGACGCCGGCCCGGCTGCCGCCACCCAGAGCATGTCTTTTTTCGGCGAACGCAGGCGAGAAAAATTCACGGGTACAGGTTTTGCCCACCCGAACAGGATACCGCCCAGCACCAGCGTAACGGCGGGCACGAGTATGGTGCCTACCGGATCGATATGGCGCAGCGGGTTCAAGGTGATGCGGCCCTGCTCCTGCGCGGTCATGTCGCCGAAATAGCGGGCGACATAACCATGCGCGGCTTCGTGGACGGTAATGGCGAAGATGATGGGCAATGCAGATACGGCGATTTTTTGTACCGTGCCCAGCGCCGCCAGGCCTTGCAGTAATTCGAACAGCATGGAATTTTCCAATTGAATGAAGATGGGATGGACCTTACCGATCCACCTTTATAAATTGCGCCGCTTCAGCTATTTTCAAGGCCGAACGGCGCAAGATCGCCCGCTCCCGCCCGTATCAGTTGCGGGGTTTCGCCGGTCAGGTCGATGACGCTGGTAGGCTCGGCCTTGCAAGGCCCGGCGTCGATGACCAGGTCTAGCTGGTGCTCCAGCGCGTCGCGTATTTCCCAGGCTTCGTACAGCGGATATTCCTGGTCCGCCACGGCCAGGGTCATGCTCAATAACGGTCCATCCAGCGCATCCAGTATGGCCTGCGTCACCGCATGCTCCGGCACGCGCAGCCCGATGGTACTGCGCTTGGGGTGCTGCAGGCGTCGCGGCACTTCGCGTGTCGCCTTGAGGATGAACGTATACTGGCCCGGCGTATTGGCCTTGAGCAGGCGGAACTGGCTGTTATCCACCTGGGCATAAGTCGCCAGTTCGGCCAGGTTGCGGCAGACCAGGGTGAAATGGTGGGCCTCATCCACGCCGCGGATATTGCGTATGCGCGTTTGCGCATCCTTGTTGCCCAGCACGCAGCCAAGGGCGTAGCTGGAATCGGTCGGATAGGCCACCACGCCCCCATTGTTAAGGATTTCCACCGCCTGATGGATCAGGCGCGGCTGCGGATTCTGCGGATGCACCACGAAGAATTGCGACATCAGTGCGCCTCTATCCGTATGCGCGCATCAGCGGCATGGTCCATTTCCGGCCAGTGCTGCCAGACCGGTATGCATCCCGCAGGCAATTCAGGCAGGCGCCCCATGTCCATATAGGAATGCGCCGGGCCATGGTAGTCGGAGCCTGCCGATGCGGCCAAGCCGAACAATCGCGCAATATGCGCGAATTCCTGGTATTGCTCGACCGAATGACTGCCGGTGACCACTTCGATGGCAGTACCGCCCAGCGCGCGGAACTCTTCCATCAGCAGCAGCATATTGGTGCGGCCCAGGTCATACCGGCCGGGGTGGGCGATCACCGCCACACCGCCGCTCTCGGTGATCCAGCTAATTGCTTGGGACAGGCTCGCCCATTCATGCTCGACATAACCCGGCTTGCCTTTCACCAGGTACTTCTTGAACACGCTGCGCATATCCTTGGCGTGGCCCTTTTCAATCAGGTAACGGGCGAAATGCGCGCGGCTGATGATGCCCTGTTTGGCATGCCGGTAAGCGCCTTCCAGGCTGCCGGCGATGCCGATGGCGTCCAGCGCGGCAGCCATGCCCTGCGCACGGGTGTGCCGGCCTTCGCGTATGGCCTGCAACCCCTCTGCCAGCGGCGGATATTCCGGGTCTATTTTCAAGCCGACGATATGCAGGGTGCGGCGGCGCCAGGTCACCGATATTTCAACCCCATCGATAAAGGCGATGCCGTGCCGTTCGGCGACATTGCGCGCTTCTGCCAGGCCGGACACGTCGTCATGGTCGGTGAGCGCAAGTACGCGCACGCCTTGTAAGGCGGCATGCTCCACCAGCTCGACAGGGGTCAGCAGTCCGTCGGAAATAGTGGAATGGCAATGGAGGTCAACCAGGCAGGGCATGATTTACGATTTTATTGGCCGAGAATAAAAATGGAATACGAAATATAGTGTGCTTAATGATGCCTAAAGCCTTGTGGCACAAGGCGAATCATAGCAAAATACACCCTTTACTTACAGCTAAATCAACGCTCCCCTCCCCCTTACCCATCGCTAGTAAGCAACATTAGCCAGCCAATCGCGAAAGCCACGCATGAAATTCCTGTTCGACCTGTTTCCCGTCATCCTTTTTTTCATCACGCTGAAAATCGCCGAGAAATCCGCGTCTGCCAGCCTGGTACTGGGCAAGATTTTAAGCACGCTGGGCATCGCTGCCACGGTCAAGCCGGAGCTGGTACCGGTCATGCTGGCGACTATTGCGGTCATTATTGCCAGCATTATCCAGATACTCTGGGTGAAACTGCGGCATGGCAAGGTGGATAAGGCATTATGGCTAAGCGCAGGACTGGTGGTGATTTTAGGCGGCATGACCCTGTATTTCCAGAATGATGCGTTCATCAAATGGAAACCGACGGTACTCTACTGGACCTTTGCCGTGGTGCTGGTAGCTGCCGACCTTATCTGGCATAACAATATCATCCGCGTCATGATGGGCAAGGACATCGGCTTACCCGAAAGCGTATGGAAGAAAATGAACCTGTCCTGGGCTATCTTCTTTCTATGCCTGGGCGTACTTAATTTATATGTCGCTTTCAATTACTCTATCGACACATGGGCAAGCTTCAAGTTGTTCGGCACCATGGGCCTGATGTTCGTGTTTGTCATCGCACAGAGCCTGGCCATCAATAAATACATCACGCTTGAGAAAACAGCAGGAGGCAGCGCCGTGGGGAAATCAGCGGATAAAGTCGTGGAAGACAAGAAATAATGTGGTACTCGATTGTGGCAGAAGACACCCCTGGCAGCCTGGATAAACGGCTGGCAAACCGCCCGGAACACCTGGCGCGCCTGCAGGCACTGCAGGATGAAGGCAGGTTGTTACTGGCGGGCCCTTTCCCGGCGATTGATAGCATAGACCCTGGTCCTGCTGGCTACACCGGCAGCCTGATCGTGGCGGAATTCGCATCGTTGGAAATCGCCACGGCCTGGGCCAATGCCGACCCATTTATGAACGCCGGCGTCTATGCCAGTGTCACAGTGAAACCTTTCCGGAAAACCCTGCCGGCCTGAATCTGGCTCTGAATAAATAGTTTCAATAACTTTTACGACACCGACTTATGACTTTACTGGCAGATGAAATACGCACCAGGCTTGCCGTGCTGGAACCCGGATTACTGGAAATACAGGACGACAGCGCGATGCATGCAGGCCATGCAGGCAACACCGGCGGCGGGCATTTCACACTGACGGTGGTTAGCTCGCAATTTTCCGGAAAATCGCAGATAATTCGACATCGCTTAATTTACCAGGCAGTAGCCGATCTTATTCCCAATAAAATTCATGCACTTAGCATACGCGCTTTGTCTCCGGATGAACCTTTATCCTGAGTCTTCCCTTGAATCTTACTGAACCTAAGCTGGCTTTCTAAAACTAATCAACCAACCCGACTTTAATTACACAAAGGATAATGAATGAAACTAACTAAAAACACGCTGATTGCGCTTGCCGCATTAAGCATATTCTCTATAGCCAATGCTGCGGAGACTAACATTGCCACCGTGAACGGCAAGCCGATCAAGCAATCGCTGGTTGACTACATCACCAAGGATGCTGCAGAACGTGGTCAGAAAGTCGACGACAACGTGCGCGACATCATCGTCAACAAACTGATCAGCAGTGAACTGATCCTGCAGGAAGCCCAGCGCAACGGCCTGGACAAACAGCCTGACTACCTGGCCAAGGAAGAACTGGCCAAGCGTGAGTTACTGGTCAACACATACCTGCAAGACTACCTGAAGAAAAACCCGGTCAGCGATGCCGACACCAAGGCAGCGTATGACAAGTACAAGTCTGAGCTGGGCGACAAGGAATACAGCGCACGTCATATCCTGGTAGCGACAGAAGCAGAAGCCAAGGACATCATCGCGCAATTGAATAAAGGTGGTGACTTCGCCAAGATCGCCAAGGAAAAATCCAAGGATCCAGGCTCCAAGGAAAAAGGCGGCGATCTGGGCTGGTTCTCACTGGGCGGCATGGTTAAGCCGTTCAGCGATGCATTGGCTGGCCTGAAGAAAGGCGGCATTACTGCCACACCGGTACAGACACAGTTCGGCTGGCATGTGATCAAGCTGGATGATATCCGCGATGCGCAACCACCTGCATACGACAAGGTAAAAGAAGGCCTGCAGAAACAATTGCAACAGCGCAACCTGGAAAAATTGCTGACCGACCTGCGCGCAAAAGCCAAGATCGTGGATAACTCCAAGACTGCTGCGCCTAAGAAATAAGGCAGAAATAAGGCCGCACTTGAAAAGTGATGCCTGAAACGTAATGTAAGTTAAGCCTCCGGCAGTGCCGGAGTCAGCAAAAACGGCCTGCTTGCAGGCCGTTTTGTTTTGCATGCCCCTGACAATTAATATAGGCAGGAAATATAGGAAAAGCGCGATAGAACTTACTGCGACTATCCGCCTCTATCCATGGAATATGGCACAATAAGAACTATTATCAATTAAGCACTTCCTTCAAGACACGATTCCATGGCTATCCAGCAAACACGATTCATCCCCTACTTCGTCATTCGCGCCCTCGCTGCATGTGCAATGCTGTTTATATCAGGCGCTTCCAGCCCGGCATTCGCTGAAGTCACCAGCGATGAGAAAGCCCAGACGGCGGTGCACATGCTGGATTATGTCAGCGTCGATTATCCGCAGTTCGTGAAAGACGGCGTTGCCGTCGTGCCTGCGGAATACGAAGAGCAACTGGAGTTTGCGACGCAGGCCGGCACGCTGATATCGGAATTGCCGGCCAATCCGCAACAACCTGTCCTGTTGAAGCAGGCGGCAGAATTACGGGAGTTGATTACGCAGAAGGCAGACGGAAAACACGTATCCGATGTTTCCAATACCTTGCGCATCGCCCTGATCCAGGCTTACAAGCTGACGGTCGCACCCAAGGACACGCCTGACCTCAACCGTGCCGCCACGCTATTCGCGACCAACTGCATGGCCTGTCATGGCGCCACCGGCCATGGGGATGGCCCCATGGCAAAAGACCTGGATCCGCAGCCGAGCAATTTCCACGATGCTGACCGCATGCGCCAGCGTAGCGTGTATGGCCTTTACAACACCATCACGCTGGGCGTAGGCAGCACCCCCATGAAGGCGTTTACTGAACTGGACGAAGCCGACCGCTGGGCGCTGGCGTTTTATGTCAGCAATCTGCGCATCACGCCAGAGCAACAACAGAAAGACGCAGATGCATGGATGCAGCGCAGCAGCAAAGCCGATTTTACCGACCTGAAAAGCCTGGTGACTGCAGCACCGGAGGAAGTGTCTACAACGTATGGGCCGGATGTCGCGGCTGTGCAGCGCTACCTGACATTGCACCCGGAAGCGCTCAAGCGTACTGGATTAAACCCTATTGCCGTAACCAGGATGAAACTCGGGCAGACGCTTGCGGCCTATCAAGAAGGCGACCGGCAGTCAGCACGGCAACTGGCCATCAGTGCTTATCTTGAGGGCTTCGAGTTAATAGAAAACAGCCTGAAGAATATCGATGAACCGCTGCGCATGCAGGTCGAGCGTGAAATGATGGATTTGCGTGCATCCATCGCAGCCAGCAAACCGGTGGATGACGTCAGCAAACAGATCAGCACTATTTACGGCTTGCTGGATCGTGCAACTGAAGAGCTGGCATCGGGCAGCTTATCCAGCTCTACCGCCTTTATCAGTTCGCTCATCATCCTGTTGCGCGAAGGCCTGGAAGCCGTGCTGGTATTGGCTGCCATCAGCGCCTTTATTGCAAAAACCGGCCGCCGCGATGCGCTGGCGTATTTCCACCTGGGCTGGATTTTCGCCATTGTGCTGGGCATAGTGACCTGGGTGGCGGCCAATTACCTGCTGACCATTTCAGGCGCAGGGCGTGAACTGACGGAAGGGATAACCGCGCTGATCGCTGCCGTCATGCTGCTGTACATCGGTTACTGGCTGCACAGCAAATCCTATGCGCAAGCCTGGCAGAATTTTTTACGCAGCCAGGTCGCTGCCGCCCTCGATAAGCGCACCCTATGGGCCATGGCAGGCGTTTCATTCATCGCGGTCTATCGCGAGTTATTCGAAACCATCCTGTTCTACGAAGCATTGTGGGCCCAGGTTGGCCAGGAAGGCCATTCGGCGGTACTAGGCGGCATCGCCACCGCCGCCATCCTGCTCGCCATCCTCACATGGGCGATACTGCGCTACAGCGTCAAGTTGCCACTGGGAAGGTTCTTTGCCGCAACAGCAAGCCTGATGGCGCTGCTGGCCGTGGTCTTTGCCGGTAACGGCATTGCCGCATTGCAGGAAGCAGGCATGATAGATGCGCATGCAGTCCAGCACGCGATCTCCGTGCCATTACTGGGCATACATCCAACTGCACAGGGCTTAACGGCCCAGGCAGTCGTGTTGCTATTGATTATCGCGGGGATGGTGTTAACTAAGAGGCAGCAGGCCAAAGCTGCCTAAATAGACTCTTCATTAGATGCGTCAAGCGGCCCGCTCACACCGTCCTGAACATGAAATATACCGCGCCCATCAGGCATAAACCTGCCCATAAAAAATCAAGCTTCATGGGCTGGTGCATGTAGAACACGGCAAATGGCAGGAACACGGTCAGGGTGATCACTTCCTGCAGTATCTTCAGCTGCGCAAGGCTTAGGGCGGTATAGCCGATGCGGTTACCGGGCACTTGCAGCAGGTATTCGAACAGCGCAATTCCCCAACTGAGGAAAGCCGCTATATACCAGGGTTTATCGCTGAGGTTCTTGAGATGTGCATACCATGCAAATGTCATGAAGACATTCGACATGGTAAGCAACAGGATGGTTCTTAGGACGACAGGCATAACGATGTCCTCCTAATTAGACTTCGACTGAATTAGATGGCGGTTTCGCCAGTTTCACCGGTACGGATGCGGATGACCTGCTCGACAGAGGATACAAAAATCTTGCCGTCGCCGATCTTGCCTGTACGTGCAGCCTTGATAATCGCTTCCATGGCGGCTTCCACCATATCGGCACCGACCACCAGTTCGATTTTGATCTTGGGCAGGAAATCCACTACATATTCAGCCCCGCGATACAGTTCGGTATGGCCCTTCTGGCGGCCGAAACCTTTCACTTCAGTGACTGTCAGGCCGTTAACGCCTATCTCCGACAAGGCTTCACGCACTTCATCCAGTT
>JAZKEL010000237.1:0-5392 GCA_040387075.1 Pseudomonadota bacterium | reverse complement strand
ACATCCTTGCAATACCTGTAAATCGCTGGCCTGGGATAAACAGGCTATTACCGCAGATCTAAGGAAAGCGGTAAAGCGGGCTGATTAGACTGTGCCTGTAGAACTTAGGCAAAACTGGTTTCTAGCTAAGAGCTAGCCTTCAGGCAAGTCACCAGGTTTGATGGCTTGCGGGATGCGGTAACTTTCTGTGGCCCATTCACCGAGGTCGATGAGCTTGCAGCGTTCGGAGCAGAATGGCCGGAATTTATTTTCAGTGCTGTATTCCACCAGTTCCTTGCATTGCGGGCAAGTCACTAGGCGTTTTTTTTGGGGAGTTTGCATAACGTGTGAATCTTCTGGATCGGTGTTTGGGTATTGTAATCGAGTGAGGCGCAGTCGCTGTGGCGAGGGCTTAGAGGTTGCAGAGCGTTAGCTTGAACTTGACGTCTTTTTCACACTGGCGTGGTTTTTCGGAGCAATCCAGGCTGTTGAAACGGATATTGATGGCGTATTTATTGGCACTCACTTCGGGAAAGCATTCGATATCGTCTTCCACTTCTATCATCAGCATCTGCGACGGTTTGGCACCGCCCAGCATCTGCTGGTAAGAACCGGACGTCGCCACGAAGTTAGTGGTGACGCCGCTGCCCCTGAGGATATGCAGGATGATGCGCAATGCATTGTAGATCGGCATCAGCGGTTGCAGCCATGTCTCCAGGTCCTGCCTGCGCCGACTTTCTTCCAGGCCGAGCCAGTAGTGGTAGGACGGCAAATCGAATTCGCAAACCCCACCCGGAATACCCGCACGTTGCTTGATGCTCATCAGCCATTCATTGTCGCGCAAGGACTGGCCGAGCTTGACTGCATGGCTGCGCAGGCTCAGGGCGGTGGAATCGATCTCTGTCAGCAGACCCTTTAATACTTCCTCTGCAATCGAGGGGTTGCCGAGCAGTGCGGTGAGGGTGATCTTCTGGCGATCCAGTTCCTGCAGCAAATCGGTCTTGAGTTCGGCGCGGTCTATCACGTCAAGTATCTGCAAGATCGACAGCAATGCGCAATGGTGGTTGAATTCGTGCCCGGCGGCCACATTGTGGGTGACTTTGACGAACAGGTCTTCCAGGCGCAACAGCGTCCGGATACGTTCATTGAAAGGATAATCGTAGCTGGGCACGGCGTTTACTCGGCTGTGTAGCTTTTTGTATATATGTTATTGTGAATTATGAGATTTATTCGCTAACTATGCAAGCCTGCATGTATTTTTCATGTTTCTCACGCACTTTTTCTGCCAATTCCTGCAGCGATCCGTTGTTATCGATGATGTCGTTGGCAAGTGCGCGGCGATAACTTCTCGATGCCTGTGCGGCAATGATCGAACGTACTGTCGATTCCGACATACCGCTGCGTTCAACCGTCCGTGATACCTGTTGCGACTCTTCGCAATCGATCAGCAATGTGCTTTTGACTACGCCTGAGTACCTGTTGGTCTCGAAGAATAAAGGGATGGCAAGTATTTGGTAGGGCGCGTCGGTATTCTTGAACAGTTCACGCAGGGCTGTGGTATGGATGACAGGATGCAGGATGGCTTCCAGTTTCTTGCGATCCGATTCCACCGCGAAAATGCGTTCACGCATGGCCGTGCGGTTCAGTGCCCCGTCTTCGGTCACAAAATCCTGGCCGAACACACTGGCGATTTCCTGCACGATGGGTTGGCCGGCAGAAGTGAGGTGCCTTGAGATCACGTCCACATCTACCAATGGCACGCCTAGCGCTTCAAAATTACGTGCAGCTTCGCTCTTGCCTGCACCTATCCCGCCCGTAATAGCAACCACGTACATAATGAACTCCCAATATAAAACTAACGATAACGCTTAAGATAGGTATAACGCTGAAAGCTGCGTGCCGAAGAATAATGCGGCAATGCCACCCAGTGCCAGGTATGGGCCGAATGGCATGGGCACGTTACGCCCACGTTTTGCCAGGATGATGAGGCCGATACCGATGATGGAACCGCCCAGCGAAGACAGCAGGATGACAGCGGGTAATATCTGCCAACCGAACCAGGCGCCGATGGCAGCGAGTAATTTGAAATCGCCGTAGCCCATCCCTTCCTTGCCTGTCATCAGCTTGAACAGCCAGTAGACGGACCACAATATGAGGTAGCCCCCGACAGCGCCGACGATGGCGGAGTGGATGTCCGTGAACCCGGTGTCCAGGTTATACAGCAGGCCCAGCCACAACAAGGGCAGTGTGATGTCGTCCGGCAAAAGCTGGGTATCGAAATCGATGAATGTCAGCGCAATCAGGGCAATCGTGAATGCCCAGGCGGCAACCGTCATGGAGGAGTAGCCGAATTTCCAGGTGACAAGTCCCAGCAGTACACCTGTCAATGCCTCGATCAGCGGGTAGCGCAGACTGATTTTTGTTTGGCAGCCTTTACATTTTCCGCGCAGGAACAGGTAACTGAAGATGGGGATGTTTTCGACCGCGCTGATTTGATGGCCGCAGGCCGGGCAAGCGGAGCGCGGTGTTGCCAGGTTGAATCTGGGGGCAGGCTCGGCTTCTATACCCTGCAATTCCTGGCAGCCCTTATGCCATTCCCGTTCCATCATCTTGGGCAGGCGATAAATCACGACATTCAGGAAGCTGCCTACCATCAGGCCGAATATAACGGATATAACAATAAAGACGGTGGGCTCTTCTCGCAACAAGGCCAGCGCATCTGAAAATAAATCCGTCATATTTCGTCCAATCATTAAACTTGCAGCATCTTCGCACCGTTATATAGACAAGGCAACAGCATATGCGGCATCCGGACATGCCAGTGCTTGAATTCCTGAGCTTGATTTATAGCGAACTGGCACCACTTACACACTGAACATTATGAAGGGATACAAACATGGAATCCGCATATTTGAAGGAATCTGATTTTCAGGAACTTGGTTTGCTCGAGGCCGGTAAGCAGGAAGCCTGGAATTCGCCTGTCGTTCGTCGTGTAGAAGTCGATCTGTCGGGCTGGATGCAGCAATTGACCGGGCATTCCGAATGGGAAGTATTCGATGAAGAGCAGGACGAGAGCTACATGAGCTTTGCGCTTCGCCTTGGCCGCCAGGAAGCGGAAGTGACGCTTTACCACAATGGCTATGCTGTGGTGGATGTCGATGGCCTTGCCTTATTCGACGGCACCTTGACCACGACAACCAGCGAATGCGCCCACCTCAGCTACTACCATGCGGATAGCGGCGAGCCTATTATCCTCAACTAATGTTTCGCTGATTAATGACTCGCTAGCCCAATGTCTGGCTAGAAGGTGCGTGTAACGGCGAAATCGGCCAGGCTGATCAGCGCCTGGTGATGGCTGGAAGTAGGCAAGTCGGCGATGGCTGCGCAGGCAATGTCGGCTTCTTTCCTGGCAATTACCCTGACATGATCCAGCGCGCCGGTGTCCTGCACGGCCTTGATCACGGCGGGCAACTCATCCAGGCCGCCCTCCTCGATGGCATGGCGTATGACGATGCGTTGCGCTTCCGTTCCATTGCGCATAGCAAACAATAAGGGCAATGTCGGCTTGCCTTCTGCCAGGTCATCGCCCAGGTTCTTGCCGATATCATGGCTATCGCCGCTTAAGTCAAGTACATCATCGATCAGTTGGAAGGCCGTTCCCAGGCGCATGCCGTATTCCGCCATGGCGCGTTCATTTTCGGGCGGGGCATTGCAGATGATGGCGCCCAGTCTTGTAGCGGCCTCGAACAGCTTGGCGGTCTTGTAATGGATGACCTTCAGGTAGGCTTCGTCGGTGATGTCGGCATCGTGGCAATTAAGCAATTGCAGCACTTCGCCTTCCGCAATGATGTTGGTGGCTTCTGCCAGCACTTCCATCACACGCATGTTCTGCACGTTCACCATCATCTGGAAAGCACGCGAATACACGAAGTCGCCCACAAGGACGCTGGCGGCATTGCCGAACAGGGTATTGGCGGTCGCCCGCCCACGGCGCATAGCGGATTCATCGACGACGTCATCATGCAGCAAGGTGGCGGTATGGATGAATTCGACTACCGCTGCCAGCTCATGATGATGCGTTTCAACCTTGCCGAACACGCCTGCAGAAAGCAATACCAGCGCGGGTCGCAGCCGTTTGCCACCGCTATTGATGATGTAGTCGGCAACCTGGTTGATTAAAACGACATCTGAATGAAGCGACTTCCGAATGACGGCATCGACAGCATGCATATCGTCTGTGATGCAGGATTGAATGAGTGCGAGGGACACGAAAGGGTAGCCAAAAAAAGTTAAAATATTTTAGCATAGAGCGATGCCTGCCATGCTGACTGAATGGCAAGGCAGCGTGTGCTTTTTGGCCTGGCCGGTGTAATCCGCATTAAATGTGGCTGTTTTGCAGCAATAAGTCATATTATGGTTTGCTTGCGCACGAATTTTACGTATAATGCGCAGTTCTTTTGAATGTGTAGCGAACGAGGCTAAATCATGTATGCAGTTATCAAGACCGGCGGTAAACAATATCGCGTGACCGCTGGCGAAAAGCTCAAGGTTGAAAAATTATTGGGTGATGTAGGCAGCACAGTGACTATCGATCAGGTATTGATGGTTGCGGATGGTGACAATGTCACTATCGGTGCACCTCTGATTGCTGGCGCTACAGTGCAGGCAACGGTCGTGTCACATGGCCGTGGCGACAAGGTAATGATCTTCAAATTCCGTCGTCGTAAGCATTACCGCAAGACCCAGGGCCATCGCCAAAGCTATACAGAAATCCAGATCGGCGATATCGCAACTTCTTCCAGCAAGCCGGCAAAAGCTGCTAAAGCTAAAGCTGCAGAGTAAGGACTAAAAAATGGCACACAAAAAAGCAGGCGGTAGTTCCCGCAACGGTCGTGATTCACACTCACAACGATTAGGCGTTAAAGCCTTCGGCGAGCAAGTGGTTTCAGCAGGCAGCATCATCGTGCGTCAGCGCGGTACACGTATGCACGCCGGCCTGAACGTGGGCATGGGCAAAGACCATACCCTGTTCGCTAAAGTTGACGGCAAGGTAACGTTCACAGTGAAAGGCGCCCTGCGTCGCAAGCTGGTCAATATCGAACCATCCTAAGCATTACCGTGTTTTTAAAAAGCCCTATCTGATTGGTAGGGCTTTTTTGTTTTTGCTGGCATATTATTACCGCAAGGCATCATTATTAATCGCATCACCTGGTAGGACGTAACAATCTCAAAATGAAATTTCCAATATGAAATTTATAGACGAAGCAACGATTAAGCTTTATGCCGGCGACGGCGGCAACGGCGTTGCGACATTCCGTCGCGAGAAGTACGAGCCTATGGGCGGCCCCAGCGGCGGCGACGGCGGCCATGGCGGTTCGATTTACATTGAAGCGGATCGCAATATCAACACCCT
>JAZKEL010000236.1:0-2835 GCA_040387075.1 Pseudomonadota bacterium | reverse complement strand
CAACGTTCAATGTGCCACGCGATTCGAGCAGGATCCGCCTGGAAGACCCGCAAGAGTTACGCTATTGGTTGAATGAACTCGGCACCACCGAGCTCAGGCTTAAGATTGCGGTGAAAGCCGTAGGCTTTGAGACTGCCTATGTGCGTTACTACCTTGAGAAAAAAATACCCGACTGAGACTGGCGATACCGCCCGTTGATAATGACCGGTAACGTTCTGCACTATATTATTCTGTACATTCTGTACTACAAAATTCTGTACTACTCCTGAAACAAATGGCGCGAGGATATCCGCGAGATGTCACTGCACATCTTGCTGAAAATGCCAGGCTGGCGCATCCGGTCTATCCACCACTTGGCCCCCTGGCCAGCCTCACCGGTTTTCCAGGCCAGGTTGACGGCCTCCTTCTGGCGCGGCTCGGCCACCTGTTTTTCCACCAGCAATCCGCGTTCAATCGCATGGGCGGCATACGGTTGCGGCAGGAAACCGAAGCCCAGGCCGGCAAGTTGATACGCCAGTTTCGTGTGCATATCCGGCACGGATAACGTGTCCTGGCCAAAGAGCAGGCCCACGGTGCGGGACGGCATCCTCCGCACCGAATCGCTCACCGCGATAGCCTTGTACGGTTGCAGTTCGTCCTTGCCCAGCGGCTTGTCGATCGTTGCCAAAGGATGGTCCGGTGACACGACGAACACGAACTCCATCCATCCCATGACGTGCGAATTATAGCCGCCGCCGGGCGGCCCTTCGCCGACTGCGCCGATCAGCACGTCCACGCGCCCGTCGAGCAAGGATTCCCAGGTGCCGGATAGCGTTTCCTGCAGCAGTTTGAGCCGCGTCTTATCGGCAATGCCATAGAACTCTTGGATATCCGGGATAAGTGTATGCAGGGAAAACACGGAGTCCATGCCGATGGTCAATTCGGTTTCCCATCCGCTGGCCACTCGGCGCACGCGATGCTCCAGGTCTTCTGCAGCCTTCAGCAGGTGGCGCCCCTCTTTCAGCAATTCAGCCCCGGCTTTGGTCAAGGCTACCTTGGGGCCCTGGCGTTCGAATATCTGCACGCCCAGATCCTGCTCCAGCTTGGCTATCGTGTACGAGACGGTGGAAGCCACTTTGTGCAACTCGTTACCGGCAGAAGCGAACGAACCCAGGCGATCGATCGCGTCCAGCGTCAGTAAGCCATCGAGGCTAATCCTGAACATTCGATTTTTTCGATGATAGATTCATATTCTTTCCGTTTTTCAAACAGATTCAACACGCTCATACTGCACTTACTCCAAACGGAATGAAGTTAATTGAAATTCATACCGTTCGAAATTATCGCATATAAATTAATACCGACGCAGTTTGCCGGTCACCAATGAAAGGAACGATCATGTTACAAGTTCACAAAAGTGCACAACGCGGTGTAGCGCATCATGGCTGGCTGGAATCTAACCATACCTTCAGTTTCGGCCATTACCACAATCCCGAGCAAATGGGCTTCGGTCCGCTGGTGGTCATCAACGAAGATCGCGTGCAACCCGCCCAGGGCTTCGGCACCCATGGCCATAAAGACATGGAGATCATCTCGTATGTGCTGGAGGGCGCGCTTGAGCATAAGGACAGCATCGGCACCGGCTCGGTGATCCGCTACGGCGATGTACAACGCATGAGTGCCGGCACTGGGGTGCGCCATAGCGAATTCAATCATTCGCAGGATTCCAAAGTGCATTTCCTGCAGATATGGATAGAGCCCGACGTAAAAGGCATTCCACCTTCCTACGAGGAGAAGAACTTTTCGAAAGGTTCGAAGACCGGACGCCTGCGCTTGATCGCTTCGCCTGACGGCCATGACGGCTCGGTACTGATCCACCAGGATGCACGTCTGTATGCTTCAATCCTGCATGAGGAAGACGTGGTGACGCATGAATTCGCGGCAAAACGCCTGGGCTATGTGCACGTGATTCGCGGTGAAGTGGAAGCGAATGGCGAGAAGCTGAGCACCGGGGATGCCTTGAAGCTGACCGATGAGCGCAGCGTTGAATTCAGGAATGGCCGCGACGTTGAGTTCCTGCTGTTCGACCTGCCTTACTGATTTTCGCCGCAGTTGTTAACCCTGTACCCGCCCGGATAACCCGGGTGGGTACATTCATTTACGGCGACACAATCGCTCATACGTTCAATGCATGAATACGCGTGATAGACCCACTACACCAAAGGCAATGACCACCCATCCGCTCACTGTCCGCACCCAGCGCAGTTGCAGCATGGATTTCAGTTTCACGGCAGCCAACCCCATCGCCAGCAGGGTGGGCAGGGTACCCAGGCCGAAGCACAGCATGAGCGTCGCGCCCTGCACCGGGCTGGCCGTTGCGATGGCCGCGATAAGCACGCTATACACCAACCCGCAGGGCAACCAGCCCCAGATAGCACCGACCATAAGCGACTGGCGCAGGTTTTGTACCGGGATGAAACGCCGCGAATACGGCTGGAGTTTGCGCCAGAACAGGCCGCCCACGCGCTCCAGGTGGGTCACGCCGGCCCAAACGCCGGCCAGGTACAAGCCCAGTACGATGAGCATGACACTGCTCAATGCATACAGCACATTCTGCACGGGCAGGATATGCGCCAGGAAAAAGCTGGAAGCGCCCACAGCGCCTGCCAGGCCACCAGCGATGGTATAGCTCATTATGCGGCCGAGGTTGTAAGTGAGTACGAACCCCAGCCGGGGTTTGCTGCCAGGCAGGCTGATGGTGACAGCCCCGACGATGCCGCCGCACATGCCCACGCAATGGCCGCCGCCCAGCACGCCGACCATGAATGCCGCCAGCAGGCTTAATTCAATCATGCC
>JAZKEL010000235.1:0-2534 GCA_040387075.1 Pseudomonadota bacterium | reverse complement strand
GAACTGTTGACCGGGCTTGAAGTGTCGACAGCCAGGTCGTCGCTCGCCTGGCTAGCCGGGTCGAAATTGTCCAGGCGGTTGCTCATCCTTAACCGGATGCGCTGCTGGGTAGTTGGGTTTTGAGGAGGAGGAACAACCGGTTTAGTGGAAATCTGTGTGCTGTTGGCCGCAGTATTCTCGGCAAGTAGCTGCGTTGATCCTAGCAATGTAGATTCAAAATGCAGGTGAATCTGTTCAGTCGTCGTGCTTTCCGCGGCACGCAATTGACCCATACCAAAAGTAACAAATGGACTTAAAGTGACAAATGCGATCGTTGAAGTGATGAGGCGAATTTTCAAAGTATATTTTTACGATTTTGGTATAACGAACGCGCGTTCTTTGTAGGGGTGATAAAATCGCATAAATTCACTTTTTAGGCAATGTATAAATTGCCGTGTTTTATGCTTTGTTGTTGAATTTTAAGTATTTTATTTTTACATCCAATATGTAAATATTTGTTTAAGGTGTTATTCAGTGTTAAGACAGCAGCAGTTAAATGATTGGCTGGTTCGTGTTCTTGAAGGCCAGTCCTTTTCCCTCACCCCCGCATCCGCCGATGCCAGTTTCCGCCGTTATTTCCGCGTCGACCTGGGCGACAAGACATTGATCGCCATGGATGCACCCCCGCCGCAAGAGGATTGCACGCCGTTTGTACACATCGCTGAGGTGTTCGGCAATGCCGGTCTCAATGTGCCGCATGTGCTACATCAGGACATCGCACATGGTTTCCTGCTGCTGACCGATCTCGGTAATGACACTTACCTAAGCCGCCTTAACCATGAGACTGCAGCAGACCTTTACCGCGATGCGACTGATGCGCTCGTCACCATGCAGCTGTCCAGCCGGCCCGACGTGTTGCCGCCCTATGATGAAGCCCTGTTGACACGTGAGATGCAGCTTTTCCCGGACTGGTATGTGGCTAAACACCTCAATAAAACGTTAACGCATGAACAGCAGGTAGTCCTGGATAAAAGCTTTGCGATCCTCAACCAGAACATCCTGGCGCAGGGGCGTGTCTATGTGCACAGGGATTACCATTCGCGCAATTTGATGGTGTGTGATGGGATATACGGCGAGAATCCCGGTGTGCTGGACTTCCAGGACGCCGTCTATGGTCCCGTGACGTATGACCTGGTGTCGCTGCTCAAGGATGCGTATGTCCGCTGGGAAGAGGATGAGGTGCTCGATTGGGCGATACGCTATTGGCAGTCCGCAAAAAACGCTGGTCTGCCGGTGCCGCAGGACGTCGCCGATTTTTACCGCGATTTCGAATGGATGGGCGCACAGCGCCATATCAAGGTGCTGGGCATCTTTGCGCGCCTTTACCATCGTGACGGCAAGGACGGGTACTTGAAGGATATGCCGCTGGTGATGGATTACCTGCGTCGCGTCTGCGCACGCTACATCGAGCTGCGTCCCCTGCTGAGGTTGCTGGACGAACTTGAAGGCAATCCACACAGGCCCGGATATACCTTCTGATGAAGGCCATGATACTGGCGGCAGGCCGCGGCGAACGCATGCGACCGCTTACCGACCATACGCCCAAGCCCTTACTGCAGGTTGGCGGCAAGCCGCTTATCGTATGGCATATAGAACGCCTGGTCGATGCCGGCATCACTGAAGTGGTCATCAATCATGCCTACCTCGGCGACCAGATAGAGCGGGCCTTGGGCGATGGTTCGCAATGGGGCGTATCCATTCAGTATTCGCGCGAACAGGAGGCGCTAGAAACGGCTGGCGGGGTGGCGGCAGCGATACCCCTGCTGGGTGATGCTCCTTTTTTACTGATTAGTGCTGACATTTATGCGCAATGCAATTATTCCCATTTGCTCGATAAAGTAAAGTTGCTGGAGTCGCAGGATTGGGCCTATCTCTGGATGGTGGACAATCCACCTTGGCATGCTCGCGGCGATTTCGCCTTGCATGGCCAATACATCGATCTGCTGGGAGAGCCGCGCATGACGTATGCTAACCTTGGCATTTATCGCCCCGAATTTTTTGCGACGATAGAGCCGGGAACTAAAATGCCGATGCTGCCTCTGTTTCAGAGTGCTATCTCGCAAAATAAAGTAAAAGGCGAGCACTATGTCGGCCTGTGGGAAAATGTTGGCAACCCGCAACAACTGGCTGCCCTGGATGCCTTGCTAAGGAAGAACGAATGATCGCTAGTAGCGAATTTCTGCAACGGCGTAGCCGCCTGATGGCTTGCATGGGGGAGGGGGTCGCCTTTATCCCCACGGCGCCAGAACTCATCCGCAATCGGGATAGCCATTACCCTTTCCGCTTCGACAGCTATTTTTATTACCTGACTGGCTTCAAGGAGCCGGAATCGGTGCTGATGTTGATCGCCGGAGCCCAGCCTAAAAGCATACTATTTTGTCGCGATAAGGACATGGAGCGGGAGATCTGGGACGGGTTTCGGTATGGTCCCGGTGCTGCCGTCACTGAGTTCGGCGTGGACGAGGCGTATTCCATCAGCCAACTGGATGAGGTAG
>JAZKEL010000234.1:2597-6018 GCA_040387075.1 Pseudomonadota bacterium | reverse complement strand
CCAGTTTCAACATCGCCTGTGTTAGCCAGGCCAAAATCATATACCGCAATCGGCCGCTTAACTGCGCTGGAGCCTACACACGCAACCAGGCAAATCGCCATTAAGATAGGCATCAAAATCTTCATGGATGAACTCCGGTTCCAACGAGTGTTTGAGGTAGGTACTCGTTTATTTTTTATGGATGGCTTCATGGCTTAAACCCCGTTTCACCCGGCCCCGGCTGCAATACCGGCTTGCCGAAAATCAGGCTTTGCGGCTGGTCATCCAGCGTATCGACCAAGTGGTCGAAATGTTTCAGGCTGTGGTCCATGGTATTCGTCAGCGCATTGAGTTGCGGCAAGGTCTGGCTATTCATGGTATCGAGCACCTGGCTGCTATTCGCCTCCAGGCTGGCGGCAGCAGATTTGAATACCTTCGCCGTCTCGTTCAGTTCGCCCATGAGAGGCCGTGCCGCATCCGACGTCTCCTGCAGGCTGGCCAATGTCTGCAGCAGTTGCTTGCGATTCTGGTCGGAGGCAAGCTGGCCGACATTGGTGAACATGACAGAGGCGGAATTCAGCACAGGCTGCAGCTTCGCCGAGGCTTTTTCCAGGTTATCAAGGGTGGCATTCAACTTGTTGACATCCAGGTCGCTTACCAGGCGGTTAGCCGTTTCCGACAGCTTGCTGGTGTTGGCGATCAGCACTTCAAGCTGCGAGACAAGCTGCGGCCCCTGATCGAGCAAGTGGTCGATAAATGAAGGCTTGAGCTGGATGCTGCTGCCCTCTTCCAGCGGGGGTGCCGTTTTGCTTTCGTCATTCAGGTCGATATACGATAACCCGGTGATACCCTGCATGCGCAGTTCGGCATAGGTTTCCTTGCTCAACTGAAGATTGGCCGGCACCTGGATGCTGATGAGTATGGAGGTTTTGGCATTTGGATCGAGCACTATCTGGGTCACCTTGCCGACATCCACTCCCCGGAATTTCACGCTGGATTCAGCACTGAGGCCGGTCACCGGCGATTGCGAAATGACAGTGTATTCGTTCACCTCAACCCGCGACCCGCTCAGCCACCAGAACGAGAAGATGGATGCCAGGGTCAACAGCAGAGTGAAAAGACCAACTGCGATAGCGTGTGCCCGGTTTTCCATCAGCGGATGTTCTCTATCTCTGGTTCATTGATTTTTACACCAGGCTCATTGGTTTTTACATCTGTTTTTTTCACATTACGCTCCAATCGGTTGCTGACACCATGAAAGAAATTGACCACGAAAGGATGCTCGATATCGGCCAGTGCATGCAGCGAACAGGCAGCGATGATTTTCTTGTCTGCCAGCACCGCCACGCGGTCGGCCAGCGACACCAGGGTATCCAGGTCATGCGTCACGAACAGCACCGTGAGGCCGAGTGTCTGTTTTAACTTCTTGATCAGCTCGACGAATTTATTGCTGCGGTCAGGATCCAGCCCGGCGGTCGGCTCGTCCAGCATCAGCAGTTCAGGTTCCAGCGCCAGGGCCCGCGCTAGGCCTACCCGCTTGATCATGCCGCCTGAAAGTTGCGCCGGCAGCAGTTCACCGTGACGCGGCTCCAGTTCGACCAGGGCAAGCTTGTGCATCACTAATTTACGGATAGTCGGTTCGTCGAACTGCTTCAGTTCACGCAGCAGGAAGGCAATGTTATCGAATACGGAAAGCGCCGAGAATAAAGCGCCCTGCTGGAACAGCATGCCGAAGCGGTTCATCAGGCGCTGCTTCTCCAGCCGCTCCAGCCTGTGCAGGTCTTTACCGAACAGCAGGATGGAGCCGTCGCTCGGTTCGGTCAGGCCGACGATATGGCGCAGCAGCGTCGTCTTGCCGCTGCCGGATCCGCCGACCAGCGCCATCACTTCACCGCGGCGTATCTTCAGGTTGAGGTCTTTATGGATGACAAGATCGCCATACACGGTCGACACGTTGCGCACTTCGCACACGATATCGCCATCCGCCTCCTCGTGAATGCTTGCCGTCATACACCTATACTCCTGGTTCCGATCGCAAACCAGGCGTCCACCAGGATCACGCTGACGATGGACGTCACGACCGAACTGGTGGTACTGGTGCTCAGGCTTTCGGTATTGGGTTTGATGCGCAGGCCGAAGTGGCAGGCCACCAGCGTCACCACGAACCCGAACAACAGGCCTTTGAACAGGCTTAATGTCAGGTTGACCGGCATCACTACGGTAGGCAGGTAATCGAAGAAAAAGCGGAAGCTGATGCCCAGCTCCAGGTTGGCGGACAATGCGCCGCCGGAGACTGCCCAGAACGATGTCCATAACACCAGGAATGGCGCGATAAAGGTCAAGCCCAGCACCTTGGGCAGGATGACACGTAACACTTTAGAAATACCCATGGTGGTCAACGCATCGATTTCTTCCGTGACCCGCATCACGCCGATCTGCGCGGTCATGGCCGAACCCGAGCGCCCCGCCACCAGCACCGCCATGAGGATGGGTCCGAGCTCGCGGATTACCGCCAGCCCCAGGATATTGACGATGAAGATATCGGCTCCGAACACGCGCAATTGCCTGGCCATCAGGTAGCCCATGGCGACGCCGATCATGAAACCCAGCAGCGCTGTGACAGGCAAGGCGGTTACCCCGCTTTTATAGACGTTGGCACTGAATTCCCGCCAGGGGAAATCTTGCGGGCGGCGCGCCAGGTAAGCGAACTCCAGCAATAGCAGCCCGACCAGCTGGATAAAGTCGCGGAGATGCCGGGCGAAGCCCACCATTTTTCGCCCCAGCGTTTCCAGCGGGGTAAATATATCGTAAGCAGTTTTCCTGGCAGGCGGTGTCGAAAGGCTGACCAGCAGATTGAAGAGTTCCGCCTGGTCGGGCTTCACTACGGCATGCTGGGCTATCTTATTGCCCCAGCCATTGAGCAGGATGGTGGCGCCAGCAGCATCCAGCTGCTCTACCTGCTGGAGATCCCAGTGCGCAAAGGGATCGGAAAAGAATGGACTAAGGGCATCGCCGAGTTCGGCAAAATCGTTTTCTTCAGCGCGCAGCGACCACTGGCCGGCAAGCAGAATCGACTTCCGCCCCTGGCTATCCTGGTCAATGTTGAAGCTAGCAGCCGCCATGCCATCCCTTTATTTTCTAAGTGATTATACACAAGGAAAAACCGGCATTAGCATTAATATCAATACGTTGCGCATCGATAAAGTGCATCTACCATCAACTTATTACCGGCAAAATGATAGGTAGGTAAATACCAGAAAAACTAGAGGGATTCGGTTGCCAACAGACTGCTATAACCGCTTACATAATCGGGATAACGTAAAGTGAAGCCCGAATCGAGCATGCGGGCATTGCTGAGGCGTTTCGCACCCCCGGCTGCGGGCGTTTCCACCTGATCGGAATCCACGCCCATTTGTGCCGCCAACCATTGCAGCACTTCATA
>JAZKEL010000234.1:0-2587 GCA_040387075.1 Pseudomonadota bacterium | reverse complement strand
ATGAGCATGATGTCGATAAGGGCGGCGACGCCCGGCGACCGGGCGGCTATCCGTGACCAGGTAGCAATCCTCCAGGGCAGTGCCCTTTTCCAGATTGGCGATCAGGAAGGTAATGAAACGGGCGGCATCGTCGCGGTGGATGCGGTTGGTCCAGCGGTTGTGGGCCGGCCAGGTTTGCGGTTCGCGCGCCGTGCGGATCATGCGGTTGCGTCCAGGTCCATAGATGCCTGACAACCTTAAGGCCGTACCCGGAAATGCGAGTGTTTTCAACAGGTCTTCCGCCTGCTGCATGCGGATACCGCTGAAGTCGGCAGGGATCGGTTCCACCGTTTCATCCAGGAGGTCATCACTCTGCTGGCCGTAGATGCCGGTGCTCGATATAAAAAACACATGGCGCAGCGATTCCGAGCCCGCTAATGCAGCCAGCACATTGCGCAATCCATCTACGTAATGCAATCGGTAGCTTTCATCGGTATGGGCATCCGCTGCGACGCAGTAAACCAGGATATCGGGATGGACTTGAGCAAGGTCTGCCAATGTTTCCGCCCTGGTGACGTCTGCCTGCAAGCGGTTTACGCCATCCGGCAACGCGGCTTCGCTGCGACGCAAGCCGGTCACCCCATGCCCGGCACTCACCAGTTGCCTTGCCACTTCACACCCGAGGTCGCCGCATCCGGCAAGAAGGACGTTCATCGTCATTACGAGGCAAACGTGTCACATTGCTGCATGTCGCCCTGGGCTAAACCGCGCTTGAACCACTGCACGCGCTGGGCCGAGCTGCCATGGGTAAAGCTTTCGGGCACGGCATAGCCTTGGGCCTGCGTCTGCAACCTGTCGTCGCCGATGGCGGAAGCGGCGTTAAGCCCCGCCTCGATATCGCCGCTTTCCAGTATGGATCGTGCCTGGTTGGCATGGAATGCCCAAACGCCGGCAAAGCAATCGGCCTGCAACTCCAGTTTCACGGAAAGCGCATTGGATTTGGCTTCCGACCGGCTCGATTGACGTAACTGTTGTACCTTATTCGAAATGCCCAGCAGGTTCTGCACATGGTGGCCGACCTCATGCGCAATGACGTATGCCTGTGCGAACTCGCCGGGCGCGTGGAATCTATCCTGCAAATCCTTATAGAACGCCAGGTCGATATAGACTTTGCGGTCCATCGGACAGTAGAAAGGGCCCATGGCAGATTGGCCGGTGCCGCATGCTGTCGGCGTAGCGCCGGTGAATAGCACCAGTTTCGGCTCCTCGTACTGCTTGCCTATCTGCTGGAACAGCATCTTCCAGGTATCTTCGGTGTCAGCCAGGATCGTGGAGACGAACTTGACCTTGCTGTCTTCCGCCGGGTCTGTCGGTTGCTGAGTTTGTTGAGCAGTAGGGTCGACTGCTGTTCCCGCGCCGTTGAGAATCACGGATGGGTCGACACCGAAGTACATCGCCACCAGTGCGATCACGATCGTGCCTATCCCGATCTTGCCGGCACCACCGCTTACTGCACCGAATCCGCGCCTGTCTTCCACATTACTGCTTTCCCGTCCGTCGTCCAGCCTCATGGCGTGCTCCTGGTTGTACTTACATAACTAGTCCGCTGCACTAGTTCGCTGACACTAGTACTCTTAACTATTTTTCTGCCTACTGATTCGGTGCAGGTGGTTGCCAATTGCCCTGCAGGAATTTTTCTGCCCACATCAGGGCAACGATGGTCTTGCCATCGGTAATTTCGCCGCGCTGTATCATCGCCAGGCACTCTTCAAGACTGGCATCGAAAAGCTGTAAGGCTTCATCCTCATCGCGCTTATGCTCGCCTGAGGTAAGGCCACGCGCCAGGTACATATGGATGACCTCATTGGAATAGCCGATACAGGGATGCTGCAATCCAAGGTATACCCACTCACTGGCGCTATAACCAGTCTCTTCCAGCAACTCGCGCTGGCCCGTCAGTAATGGCGCTTCGCCATGGTCGATCTTGCCGGCAGGCAATTCGATGAATACGCGTTTCAGGGGATAGCGGAACTGGCGCTCGAGCACTAAGTTGCCGCTCTCCAGGATGGCGATAACAACGACTGCGCCAGGATGGATGACGTATTCACGCTGGCTGGTTGCGCCGTTTGGCAGTTTTACCTGGTCGCGCCTGGCAGTCAGCATGCCACCGGACGCTATGACTGCAGAAGAGATACAGGTTTCGATCAGCTCTTGATCGTTAAACTCGGAATTTTTATCCATATCTAGATGATCTATCTTCAGATTGGGGCTACAGACTCACGAAGACTGTAGTTGACCGTATACTTCCCACTCGTCCGCCACAAAACCAGGCTCCTGGTTTGCCACTGAGCCGTCAATGATGCCGCTGGATGAACTATGCATCTGCCTGAGCTGGAAATGCGAAGATGGCGCCACCTGCTTGCTTGCCTGATCGAGGTTGACGTAATGAGGGTTGGTACCGTCCTGTTCTGCGACTAGGGCGATGCCTTTGGTTGTGTTGATGTCGTATGTAAGGATCATGCACGCCTTCTTTCGGTTAGGACTCTATATGGATAAAGAATATAGCAATTAAACCAGATGCGATCTGTAGGACAAATTGAATGGCTGA
>JAZKEL010000233.1:0-10230 GCA_040387075.1 Pseudomonadota bacterium | reverse complement strand
CAGGCGCAGGCGCGGCTGCAGCTGTCGGTGCCGGAGTAGCGGCGGGAGCTGCCTCTACGGCCGCGGCTTCAGGCGCAGCAGCGCCCGCGGCCGGAGGTGTAAAGTTGGCGCCGGACTGGTTCGCCATATACGCAATAGCGTTGGCGATCTCGCCGTCGGTCAGGTCGGGATTGCCCCCGCGCGGCGGCATGGAGCGAAGACCGGCAATGGCGTGCTTGATAAGCGTTTCATAGCCTTGTGCAATGCGCGGTCCCCAGGCCGATTTATCGCCGATCTTGGGCGAACCGAGCGCGCCGGAGCTATGGCAGGCAGCGCATACGCCAGTGACCACTTCCTCACCGCCCTTGTCCACATGCGGGCCGGATTCAACGGCAGCTACTTCCACCATGGCAACCGGCTTGATGCGCTCCTCAATGCTGGAGTCTGCAGCCGCGACAGGATCAGCGTCCTCCAGGTGTGTAGCATTGATGCTCATGAACAGCTTGGCTATCAATACCAGGATGAGGGTAGGCGCAACCAGCGCCCCGAGAATAGCAAGGATGACCTGGCTAACGGGGGTGGGCGGTAAAGCGTGGCCATGTTCACTCATGAAAATTGATCCTTATTCTAAATATGCAAATTGGAAGATGGGCAAAGTGGGGTGATTATACTGTTAAGCCACACCGCGCAAAAGGACAAAGACCCCCCTATTTGCTATAATTCACGCTGTCATTGCATATGCGCCCGTAGCTCAGATGGATAGAGTGTTGGTTTCCGAAGCCAAAGGTCACAGGTTCGACTCCTGTCGGGCGCGCCAATACTCAATATTATCGTTAACGAATAATAATTAAAGCCAGCCAGGCAGCTTCAAGAGACTATTGCGCATGAATCAATCTGAATATGAAAGCCAGTTCGAGTCGGTAGTATTACAACTGCAGAAGGCCAGGCAGGCATACGATGCTGCTCCCGCTGAAAAGCGCGCGATACGGCTGGCAGAATTGACCGTACTGAAGGACAAGCTGCTCGAGCTCACTCGCGCGCAAAAGCAGTTTGCCAAGAATCCGCTGTATAAAGCCAAACTTCCTGAAAATGAACCGGAGCGCCTGAAGGCGCTGGTTGACCTGCATGTCCTCGACACGCCTTACGAAGACTTGTTCGATGCGATTGTCCAACTGGCCAGCAAGGTGTGCGGCACACCGATTGCGCTCATTTCCTTGATCGATGCCGACCGGCAATGGTTCAAGGCCAATGTCGGCCTGCCGGGCGCCACCGAAACGCCCCGGGAGCATGCGTTCTGCGCTCATGCCATCCACTCAAACGACATCATGGAGGTGGTCGATGCCACCCTCGATGCCCGCTTCGCCAATAATCCGCTGGTGACCGGCCAGCCGGACATCCGGTTTTATGCGGGCGCACCGATTGCACTCGAGCAGGGCGAGAAAATCGGCACGCTGTGCGTCATCGACCGCAAGACCAGCAGGCTTAACGATTACCAAAAGGAGACGTTGGAAGGCCTGGCCAATATCGTCGCGAAAGCACTTCTCGCCAGAGCCCAAAGCATCAACGCATTGCGCTGATGCTTACATCTTAGAAGGATCGACCTCTCAGCTGGTAACTAACACGCTGAATTACTGTGGAATGCGTGGCATTGAACATGCTTTCATTCCTGCCTACATTACTCTTAAAGTCCCATGCCAAAAAAATACCGTATCGGCCTTACCGTACTACTTCTAGTAGTCATTACCGCCTGCCTGGTTAAAGTGTGTCGATTCGACGCACTTCTCCTGCAGAGCCTGCATGGTCCGCAGAAAAAGACGGATGCGGTAACACCCGCATTCAGCCTGGACGACTATGCGGTTTCCATAGACCGGCTGGCCATACCTGGGCTAGTGGAATTGTCGGGGCTGACCTACAACCGGCAACGCAAAACGCTGTTCACAGTGGGCAACCGGCCGGCCCGTATTATCGAGCTCAGCCTGGCGGGCGACGTGATACGGCAGGTCACCGTCTCCGGGGTCGACGATATCGAAGGCATTACACACGTCACGGGGAATTTGTATGTGCTGGTGAACGAGCCGGACCAGAGAGCCATCTTGGTCGAGATCGCCGATGAGATGCCGGGCACAATCAATACAATAGACGCCAGCAAGGGCAAAAGCATCACGCTGGGCTTCAACAAAAAGGGCAACAAGAATTTCGAAGGCGTTTCCTGGGATGACGTAGGGAACCGCCTGCTATTGGTGAAGGAGCGCAACCCCATGAAGGTGATTGCCCTGCACGGTTTTATCGAGGGCAACGACGCCCGCCAGTCCTTGCGCATCGAGGACCTGGATTTCAAACTCGGCAAGCTCGACGGCATACGCGACCTGTCCTCTATTACCTATCACGAGGCCAGCGGCCATACCTTTTTACTGAGCGATGAGTCGAGACTGCTGGTGGATTACGACCAGCAAGGCCGTCGCGCCGGCCACCTGAGCCTGTGGCGCGGCAACCATGGCTTAAGGCAGAATGTACCGCAAGCCGAGGGGGTCGCCATAGACGATGACAAGAATATCTACATCGTCAGCGAACCTAACCTGTTTTACGTATTCAGTAAGAAAAACCGGTTCGAATCCCTCTAGGCACTATGCCAGTCCGCGTGTCAGCAGAACTGGTCTAACCAACAGCACGCAATGCGCGGGCAGTATCGTGCCCATGCACCAGCGGCAATACTTCTTCACCCACGCGGTAGGCTTCTTCCAGGTGCGGCGTACTGGCCAGGATGAAGGCATCCGCACCGAGTTGCACCAGGTCGTCGAGACGTTCCGCCACCTGCTCATAACTGCCGACGATGCCCTGGGTCTGCCCGCCGCGCAGCAGACTTAACCCGGACCACACGTTGGGATGGATGATGAAATCACGGTAATTGTTCAGGTCCTTGGGCGCATTGCCGCGCTGGCGGCCGGCACCTACCGAATCGCCGGTTTGTTGTGCGAAGCGCTGATAGCGTTGTTTCGCCGCATCGTCCAGGCTTTCGAAGCCGCGGCGGACTTCACGCCAGGCCTCTTCTTCGGTACGACGGGCGATGATATCCACCCGCACCGCGCACTTTATCTTGCGGCCCAATGCATCCGTGCGCTCCTTCACGCGGTTGAATTTCTCGCGCAGCTGATCGAAAGGCTCAAGCCAGGACAGGTAATACTCGGCATGCTTGGAGGCTGAGGCAAGCGCAGCGTCGGAAGAGCCCGAGAAATAAATTTCCGGGAAATCCTGCCCGAGCAGCTGCGGCGGCAAACCGCCATCCTCGATGTGGTAGAACTTGCCGTGATGCGAAAATGAGCCGCCCTTCCACAGCCCGCGCAACACATCCAGGAATTCGGTCGTGCGTGCGTAGCGGTCATCGTGCGGCGCTACATCGCCCCACCAGAGCTGCGACGGCCCGCCACCGCCGGTGATCACGTTGAACAGCGCCCGGCCGCCGGTGGCACGTTGCAGGCTGGCTGTCATTTTTGCTGCAGTGACGGGATTGAGGAAGCCCGGCTGGAAGGCGATCATGAAACGGAACGTCTTGGTCTCGCGTGCCAGGAAGGCGGAGACGGCCCAGGGTTCATCGGTCATCGGGAACGAGGGGATCAATCCGCCGTGAAAGCCGGAGATCTCCGCAGCGCGGGCCACTTCGGCAATGTAGTCGAGGCTGGTATAGCCATCTTCACCACCGCCGCTCAAGCCTCGATGTACGATGTGGTCACCTTCCTGCTGCGACCAGTCGCCGCGGTGATGCAACTTGTTGCGTAAAGAGCTGGGCTCGCCGTGCGTTGGTATGCGCCAGAAAATATCGATAGTCATGGTTTGATTCCTTATGCTTTTAAGCGACGCGCCGACCGGCACCGCTGATGAGGGAGCGTACTTCCGGCAGGATAATTTCGCCCACCCGGTATGCCTCTTCAAGGCTTGGCACAGCGCCCAGGATAAATGTGGTGACGCCTGCATGTGCGTACTCGACCAGCTTCTCGATCACCTGTTCATAGCTGCCTACCAGCGTGGCAGCGGCATCCGTGTGTTTGCCGGACAGGCCGGCCCTTAGCAGCGATGTCGATCCCACCTCGTAGGTGTTGCCCGACTGCTGGCCGAAGCGCTCTGCGTCGAACTGCGCCTCCTCTTCCGTTTCACGCGCCAGCAGATCGATGCGCAATGCGATATCCAGCTTGCGTCCCTGCGCAGCAGCCAGTGCGCTCAGCTTTGCGATTTCAGGCTTGATCTGCTCCACCGGTTTAGCACCCAGCACATGCACATCCGCCAGCTTTGCTGAAAGTTGGTGAGCCTCGTCGCTGGAGCCTGCAAGGTACACCGGGGGAACCTTCTGGTTGGAAAGCGGGCCCTTGAAGCCGCCTTCCAGCACCTGGAAGAACTCGCCCTCAAAGGTATACGATGTCTGCGTGATGACGTTCTGCGCCACCGTGACGAATTCGTCGATACGTTTCAGGATATCCTGCTCGGCGATGAAATCGCCGGCGCTGCGGCGCTGTTTCTCATTGCCGCCGGTACCGATCTGCCAGGCGAAGCGGCCATGGCTGAAGCGCTGGTAACTGACCGCATTCTTGGCCGCATATACTGCCGACCCGCGCGATGCATCGAACTCGGCGATGATCGTCAGGTATTTGGTGCTGCGGGCCAGATAACCGGCCACGATCCAGGACTCGTCGCCATCCGGGTCGTTGCGGATCTGGATGCCATTGAAACCGCCCAATTCAGCCGCCCTGGCGATCTGGTGCAGGTAGTCGAAATAGTTATAGGTATCGCCGCGCGGATCGCTGACACCGGGCGTCAGGTAGGCGGAATGGGCATATTCACGTTCGCCCCGCCTGCGCTTTTCCGCATCGGCATAACGTCCATCGCCATTGGTGGGTAACTGCCAGAAAAACTCGAATGCCATCACAAAACTCCTCACTATCGTATCGTGTGGAGTTCGCAGAAATCATGCCATACCTGCGAAAATGAAGGCATTCAAAAATAAAACCATAAGGTCATGAATTTAATAAATTAAATAAGTAGCCAAAAAATCGATATGCAGAGCCGCTGCTACTTATGCAACTCCAGCTGTTTCATTGCCAACAGTTGCACGTCGCAAGTGTTCTGCATGCAACTGCAGAGGATCGCAAACTAGATTGGATACTAGACTGACAACCGGGTTGAGCAGCGGAGTGCCGACAAGACATCAGGCGTTGAACTGGAAAACCCCCTCGGCCAGAAAATCCTTCAACGGCCTGCGCGCTGTAGGGCGCTCGCGTTCATGCAGGTCGGCATCCAGGGTTTCCAGGCCGGCCCGCTTGCCGACGGCAATGAGTATCTCTATATGGTAATCGTCAGGGACGCCCAATATCTGCCTGGCTTTTTCACGATCGAAACCGCCTATGGCATGGGTGCTCAATCCTGCATGCACCGCCTGGAATGCCAGGCTGGCCCATGCGGCGCCGGCATCCAGCGAGTGGTTGCGCAATGCGGAAGGTTCGGTGTCGCCCTGGCGCAGATGCGTCTTCTTTGACACCAGTGCCACCAGCGCACCCGCCTTGGCAGCCCAGCGCTGGTTGTTCTCATTGGCGAGCTGCAGGAATTTGGGCCAGTGCTCGGAGCCGTTTTTAGCGTAGATAAACCGCCACGGCTGGGAGTTATTGGCCGAAGGCGCCCAGCGCGCAGCTTCGAACAGGCTGAAAAGCTGTGGGTCGGATACCGGCTCTCCCGTGAAGGATCGCGGCGACCAGCGGCTGGTAAAAACAGGGTCGATATCGTACTCGGGCAATCTATGAGGTTTGTCGGTCATATTCATTTCTCTATGCATAATCAAGGTTGATGGATCACTTCACGCCAGCGCGGGGTTCCGGTGAAGGCTACTCAGCAGTCAGTCTTGCCGTCTTCGCGGTTACGCCATTTTTTACGGTTTTGCCGTCTTTTGAGGTCCCCTCCCACCAGTACGCCAGCACCCATTCCTGCGGCCCGTAATACATCGGCAGGTTAGGCGAGCGGCGCAACCGCTGGTTGTAGATGATGTAATGGTTGACCAGGTAGCGCCAGGGCGTGAGGTAATGGCCATGGATCAGCACGCGGTCCAGGGCATGTGCCGCCACCTCCAGCGACTCCTGGCTATCGGCATCCAGCACTTTCTGGATCAGGTCATCCACTGCCCTGGACTTCACGCCGATGACATTCTCCGAACCCGGCACATCCGCATCCCGGCTATTGAAATTGCGCCAGAGTTCCGCCCCCTGCATGCGGTTCTCGCGCAGGGAGATGCTGGTGTAATCGTATTTGAAGTTCTTCATCAGGCTACGTCCGGTCGGACCGTCGGAAACCCGCTTCTTGAGCACGATGCCCAGCTTCTCCAGGTTGAGGTAGATGGCATCCATGAACGGGCTCGGCGCACGGGATACCGATACTTCCATGACAAACGGCTCCCCTTTATCGTTGCGCAACACACCGTCGCGGTTATGCCAGCCGGCTTCTGCAAACAGCTCCAGTGCACGCGTCAGGTTGGCGCGCAGGCTGGAAGGCGGCTTGGTGGTCGGCTGCACGAACATCGGGCCAAAAACCTCAGGCGGTAATTCAGACCGGTACGGCTCAAGCAATTTCAGCTCCGCTTCACTGGGTGAACCCGTCGCTGCCAGCGGCGTATTGGAAAAGTAGCTTTGCGGGCGTATGAACTCGCTGGCAAAAATCTTCTGGTTCATCCATTCAAAATCCATGGCGTAGTTCAATGCCTTGCGCACACGAATATCCTGGAAACGTGCATGACGCAGGTTGACGGCATATCCATTCATGGCCGGTGGATTCTTGTGCGGGATGACTTCCTTGATGAGTTCGCCGCTATCGAACCGTTTGCCGATGTATTGGCAGCACCAGTAGCGCATCTGCGGATCGCTGACAAAGTCGAAATCGCCTGCTCGCAGGGCGGACACTTGCGTATCCTTGTCTTTGTAAAGCTTGAAAATGACGTGGTCGAAGTTATAGCTACCGCGTCTCACCGCGATGTCTTTCCCCCAATACTCCGGGTTATAGCGATACGTGATGCCGCTACCGCTGTTGGCTTTTTCTATGAGGTAAGGCCCGGTCGCAATAGGCTCCTGCAGGCCGATCTTGCCGAAAAGCACTTTTTTGCCATCGGCGTCTACCCCCCATTTGGGGGAGAACACCGGCAGGCTACCGGCGATAAACGACAGGTCGCGCCCCTTGCGCTTGAAGTCGAAACGGACGGTCTGCGGGTCGAGTACCGTGACGCTATCGATCTCCGAGAAATACGACTTGAAGCGTGGATTGCCTTTGGGATTGGTCAATATGGTGAAAGAATACTTCACATCCCTGGCCGTCACTGCATCCCCATTCGAGAATCTGGCCTTGGGATTGATGTGGAAGGTGACCGACTTGAAATCCGGCGCGACCCGGATATCGTCTGCAAGCAGCCCATATTGGGTATTGATCTCATCCAGGCTGTAAATGGTCAGGGTCTCGAACATAAGCTCGACTAATCCGGGCGCTGCTTTCCCTTTCAGGCTGAACGGGTTGAATTTATCAAAGCTGCTGTTCTGGCTAGTCACCGCCAGTGTAAGCTTGCCGCCCCTAGGCGCATCCGGGTCGGCGTAATCGAAATGCTGGAAATCGGCCGGGTACTTGGGCTGGCCGAACTGGGCCACCGCATGATCCGCCATGGCATCGCCGGGAAGCAGGGATAAAAGGACCAGCGATGCCGCGAGAGTACGTGTAATCGAAAACTTCATGAAGTGCCCTTGCATGGAATGCCTTGGAGATTTAGAGCGAAGCGCTGACGAGGGTCTGGGTGTAGGGATGCTGCGGATGGGCGATCACCTGTTCGGTATCCCCCGATTCGACTATTTCACCATCCTTCAATACGTACAGGCGATGTGCCAGCGCATTGATCACCGTGAGGTCGTGGCTGATCAGCACGTAACTGAGCCCGTATTTTTTCTGCAGGCTGACCAGCAGTTCAAGCACCTGGTTCTGTATGGACACATCCAGTGCCGAGGTCGGCTCATCCAGGATGACGACCCTGGGCGACAGCACCAGGGCGCGTGCAATCGCGATACGCTGACGCTGGCCGCCTGAAAACTCATGCGGGTATGAATTGAGGATACTTGCCGAAAGCCCGACCTCGCGCAGGACGTCGATGATTTTGGTCTGCTGTTCCTCGTCATTCAGGTCGGGGAAATGCAATGCCAAGCCTTCACCGACGATCTGCTTGATGGTCTGGCGCGGTGATAGCGAGCCGAACGGATCCTGGAATACCACCTGCAGGCTTGCACGCAGGGCACGGTGATTGCGCCGGCTTAACCTTGCGATGGGGGCGCCATCAAAATAGATATCACCCGACTTGACCGGAATGAGGTCCAGGATGGCCTGTGCCAGCGTGGATTTGCCGGAACCCGATTCACCGACGACACCGATTGTCTCCCCTGCCCGCAATACCACATCCGCACCCTGCAGCGCGATATGCGAAGTTTTACCGAAGAGGCCTCGCCAGCCTTGTTTAGGCTTGTAGTATTCAACACGCAGCTTGTCTGACTCAAGCAGGACAGGCGAATTTTCCACCACCGGCTCGACACGCCTTACCGGAATGCTGTTGATCAGCTTAACGGTGTAAGGATGCTGCGGATTCGCGAAGATAGCCTCGGTCTCCCCCTTCTCCACCAGTTTGCCGTGCTCCATGACAGCCACACGCTGGGCGAATTTACGCACTAGGTTCAGGTCATGGGTGATCAGCAGGATGGCCATGCCTTCATTGCCGTTACGGGCGATCTCCTCCTGCTGCAGGTCCAGCAGCAGTTTCACGATACGTGCGCGTATCGTCATGTCCAGCGCCGTGGTCGGCTCGTCTGCAATCAGCAGCTTGGGCCGGCACGCCAGGGCCATGGCGATCATGGCACGCTGGCGCTGCCCACCCGATAACTGGTGCGGATAGCTATCGATGCCGCGCTCAGGGTCGCGGATGCCGGTACGGATCAGCAGTTGCAAGGTCTTTTTACGCGCATCCGAGTGGGATAAGCCCTCATGCAGGATCAGCGTCTCGATGATCTGGTTGCCGATCGTGAAAAGCGGGTTAAGCGCGCTCATCGGCTCCTGGAAGATCATGGCGATGTCAGAGCCCCGTATCCTGCGAATCTCTTGCTCCGACTTGGTCACCAGGTCATGGCCCTGGAAATTGATGCGGCCGCTGATCCTGGCCTGGGACAACAGGCGCAATATGGATAAGGCCGTCACCGTTTTCCCGGAGCCGGACTCGCCGACCAGGGCAAGCCGTTCGCCTGGCTTGATTTCCAGGCTGAGGTTATCCACCGCCAGCTTCTTGCCAAAGGCTATGGAAACGTTTTCGAGCGAAAGTAATGGGGACGACATCAAATGCTCCCCTGGTCTTTATCACTCAGGGTGAGTCGCGTATCCAGTGCGTTGCGTAAGGCCTCGCCCATAAAGGTCAGCAACAGCAATGTCACCACCAGCACGCCGAACGCGGATACGGCTATCCACCAGGCATCCAGGTTGGCTTTGCCCTGCAGTAACAACTGGCCGAGGCTGGGCGTAGGTGCAGTCACCCCCATGCCGAGGAAATCCAGGCTGGCCAATGCCATGATGGCGGCACTCATGCGGAAAGGCAGGAATGTGATCACCGGGGTAAGGCTGTTGGGCAGGATATGGCGCCAGATGATCTGGAGGTTGGAAAGGCCCAATGCCTTGGCTGCTTTCACATACTCCAGCTGCCGGTTGCGCAGGAATTCTGCGCGCACATAATCCGACAGGGTGATCCACCCGAATAAGGACAGCAGCAAAAAGATCAGGATCAGGTTAGGCTCGAAAATCGAGGCGAAGATGATCAACAAATACAGCTCCGGCATCGACCCCCATATCTCGATGAGGCGCTGGGTGAACAGGTCGACCTTGCCGGCAAAATAGCCCTGGATGGCACCGATGATGATGCCGAGCACTGTCCCGACCAGGGTCAGCGCCAATGCAAACGTCACCGATACGCGGAAACCGTAAAGCAGGCGCGCGGCGATGTCATAGCCAGCGATATCGGTACCCAGGAGATTCTCGCTGTCCGGCGCACCGGGATAGTGATCCGCATTGGAAAAATAATTCAGCGTGTCGTAGTAATACGGGTTGAGCGGATAAAGCGCGAAATTTCCCGGCTTCTTTAATTGTTCCTGAATAAAGGGGTCGTGATAATCGGCAGTGATCGGCAGGTTGCCGCCGAACACCGCCTCCCTGTAATCG
>JAZKEL010000232.1:0-2470 GCA_040387075.1 Pseudomonadota bacterium | reverse complement strand
TTTCTCCCAGGGTGCCATGCGCGATAATCAGTATTCCAATCATGGTGTAAATTCCAATTCTCTATGCCGGATTAATACCTTCTGGTTCTTACCCGCGAAATACCTGCCCAACTCTTCCACCAGGTAGACCGAGCGGTGCTGGCCACCGGTGCAGCCTATCGCTACCGTGAGGTAGCTACGGTTATCGCTGACGAAACAGGGCAGCCAGCGCTCGACGAAATTGCGGATGTCGTCGTGCATATTCGCCACGGACGGTTCCAGTTCGAGGAAGGTCTTGACCGCCTTATCGCGTCCCGTCAGCGGCCGTAATGCCGCATCGTAGTGGGGATTGGGCAGGCAGCGCACGTCGAATACGTAATCGGCATCCAGCGGCAGGCCATGCTTGAAGCCGAACGACGCGAACAGCAGGGTAAGGCCGCTGTTGTCCATGGCCACGTACTCCTTGACCCAGCCGCGCAGGGAATTAGCACTCAGGTTGCTGGTGTCGATACGGTGGCCAAGATCGGCGATGGGGCTCAACAGCTCGCGCTCAAGGCCTATGCTTTCCGCCAGCGTGGTCTGGTCGTCGCTCAGCGGGTGGCGCCGGCGTGTTTCGCTGAAACGCTTCACCAGCGTTTCCACATTGGATTCCAGGAAGATCACCTTGACGGAGATGCCTAGCGCTTTCAGCGCCTCTATATTTTCCGGCAGCGTTTCCAGTGCGGCGCTGCGTGTGTCGATGCTGATGGCGATGCGTTCCTGTTTTACTACGCTCAGGTGCTGCCAGATCTGCGGCAGCAGGGTGGCCGGCAGGTTATCGACGCAATAATAGCCGTTGTCTTCCAGCGCTTTGAGCACGATACTCTTGCCCGAACCCGAGAGTCCGGTGACGATAACTAGCTGCATGGAAGGGACGGCGGACATGGCGATAGTGAGCCCTTACGGCGTTGGCTTGCTGGCTTTTTGCGTTATTTTGATGGTCTTTTTCGCCGCTTTTTCGGTCAGTGCGGCTTGCTTGGTCGAGGTTGTTTTTTTAACGCCCGCTGTTTTTTTACGCGTAGTTTGCGGTTTCTCGACATTTTCTATCTTGTAGGCGCGGTTGATTTCGCGATGCTGGCGCTGCATGAACTGCTTGGTGCCGTTGATGCCGCGTAACAGCAGCATATGGTTGCGCACGGCCACTTCCACCAGTACCGCGATATTGCGGCCGGCGGCAACGGGAATGACGACCTTGGGGATTTTGACGCCCAGTATCTTTTCGCTATGCGATTTTATCTTCAGGCGATCCAGTTTCTCGGGATTCAGGGTGTCCGCCATTTCCAGCTGCACGATCAGGTCCAGCGGTTTGGTCGGCTTGACGGCGTTATCCCCGAATAGCGCACGGATATTCAGCACGCCCAGGCCGCGAACTTCTAAAAAGTCTTGCAGCAAAGCCGGACAGCGGCCTTCGATACGGTCCGGCGCAATGCGGAAAAAATCGACGATGTCATCGGCTACCAGCCGGTGTCCGCGCGAGATCAACTCCAGCGCCAATTCGCTTTTACCGATGGCCGGGCTGCCTTCGATCAGCACGCCAAAGCCCTGCACCTCAAGAAAGACGCCGTGCGAGCTGTCGGATTCCGCCACCGCCTGCGCCAGGTAGTGGCTAAGCACATCCATGAGGCCGGGGCTTTGTAGGGGGGAGGTGAAAAGGGGGGTGCTGTATTCGTCTGCTGCGCTCAGCAGCTCCGGTGGAGGGGCCTCGCCATTGGCTACTACCACGGCGGCCAGGTCGGTAGAAAACAGGTTGCTGATGGCGCCTGCCAGCTCTTTGTTCTTCAAGCTACGCAGGTAATCCATCTCGGCACATCCCAGCACCTGTACGCGGTTGGGATGCACAAAATTGAGGTGGCCGATCAGCGCCAGTGAAGGCTTGGTGACAGTCTCGCTTGAAAGCAGGTTGTCTCCGCCTGCCACACCAGCCACCCACGTCAGCTTGAGGTTGCGGCGGGTGTCTTTATACAATTGGTTTACGCTGATTTCGGCCATTAAAATTCATATTCCGTTGTAATGCTGCGTTGCAAGATAAAAAAATGCTCCTTACATATTGAATATATGCCGCGTCTCATTTTTTTACCTTGCGCCTTGTCTTACTTAGCAATATGTATTTTATACATTGCTGCTTATTCTGCTTCTGGTTCCGATACCTGGTGTTTTAGGGCACCGTTCGTCTTGTGGTGATCCGCTATCTTCTCCTTGTGTTTTACTACCTGACGATCCAGTTTGTCGGTCAATGTATCGATGGCGCTGTACATGTTCTCATTGCTGCTCTCGGCATGGATATCGTTACCCGGCACGTGGATGGTTGCTTCCACCTTCTGCAGCAGTTTCTCCACGCTCATGGTGACTTTGACGTCTATCATGTGGTCGAAGTGATTGCTGACGCGTACCAGTTTTCCCTGGATATATTCGCGCATCGCTGGAGTGATTTCTAGGTGGTGGCCAGTCAGGT
>JAZKEL010000231.1:1491-3720 GCA_040387075.1 Pseudomonadota bacterium | reverse complement strand
CATTACGGCCGTCCTTTTCAACCAGTCCCTCCTTGTCGGCGCGTTCATCCTGCTGCCCGTGGTTTGCCTAACCGCCACGCTCATTAGCGTCAGCCATCCCAATGGTGACCTGGGCTGGCAATTCCCGGCAAAACTGGCCGGCACCCTGCTACTGCAGGCGGTGCCCGTCATGCTTGTGCTGTTCTTCCTCTTTCCGCGCATTCCCGGCCCGCTATGGGGCGTGCCGCAGGATGCCTATAAGAGCATGAGCGGTTTATCCGACTCCATGCAGCCGGGCAACATCAGCCAGCTAAGCCTGTCCTCGGCACCGGCGTTCCGCGTGCAATTCAAGGGGAAAGTACCGAAGAACAGCCAGCTGTACTGGCGCGGCCCCGTGCTTTGGCATTACGACGGGCGCAGCTGGATCATGAAGAGCAGGGAGCTGAGAGGCAAGGACGGCAAGGCATCAAAAGAATCGCTGCATGTGCGAGGCAGCTCCATTGACTACACGGTGACGCTGGAGCCGCATAACCGCAACTGGCTGCTGATGCTGGACATGCCGAATACGCTGCCGCCCGATGCGCTGGTCAGTAGCGACCTGCAGGTCTTGTCGCGCGATCCTGTGCGGCAGCGGATCCGCTATGACGGAAAATCCAGCCTGGACTACGTGCTGGCGAAGGAGCTGGACGAGCGCGACCGCGAATTGGCTTTGCAGCTGAATGACGACGAGAACCCGCGCAGTTTTGCGCTGGCCAAGGAATGGTCGTCCTCCGGCAAAAGCCCAACACAGATCGTCAATAGCGCGCTCACCATGTATCGGCAGCAACCCTTCGTATACACCCTCTCCCCGCCCCTGTTAAGCAGCAATCCGATGGACGATTTCCTCTTCAACAGCCGCCGCGGTTTCTGCGAGCATTACGCCAGCAGCTTCGTCTTCCTGATGCGGGCCGCAGGCGTACCGGCGCGGGTGGTGACCGGCTACCAGGGCGGCGAACTGAACCCGGTCGGTAACTATTTGATCGTCCGGCAATCCGATGCCCACGCCTGGGCCGAAGTCTGGATACAGGATCGCGGATGGGTGCGCGTAGACCCGACGGCTGCCGTAGCGCCGGAACGCGTGGAATCCGGCATCGAGTCGGCATTGCCGGACAGTGCCGGGCTGCCGATGCTATCGCGCCGCGATTTTCCTTTATTGCGGAAGATCTACCTGAACTGGGATGCCGTCAACAACCGCTGGAACCAGTACGTACTAGGCTACGACCAGCAGAAACAGATGGACCTGCTATCGCGCCTGGCGGGCGGCAAAGTCTCCTGGCAAGACATGATAATCGCCATGATCGTCGGGGTAAGCAGTATCGGCTTGGTAGTCACCTATTTCCTGTTGCGCGGCACACGCATTAAACTAGACCCGCTGCAGCGCGCGTATGTCGAATTCCTGCGCAAGCTTGAGCGTAAGGGTGTAAAGCGAAACCCGCATGAAGGCCCGGTGGATTTCAGCCGACGCGCTGCCAGGCAATCACCGGCCAATGCGGCGGAGATCCACGACATTACTCAGGCATACTCAAGATTGCGTTACGGCAGCAAAACCACACCCGATAAAAGCGCGCTGGCAGCATTCAAACAATTAGTGAAGAGATTTAAACCTTGATGGATATCGACCCGCCGACCCAGCCTTTGCCTGAACAAGCCATGGACCAGAATGCGCTGGATATCCAGTATATGCAGGCTGCACTGGCACTGGCTGCCGAAGCAGCGCTGGAAGGCGAGGTACCGGTTGGTGCCGTGGTGGTGAAAGACGGCGCGATCATCGGCCGCGGCAGCAATGCCCCCATCAGTCGCCACGATCCAAGCGCCCATGCCGAAATACTGGCCCTGCGCGATGCAGCGTCCAGCATCGGCAACTACCGCCTGGTGGGATGCACGCTGTACGTCACGCTGGAACCCTGCGCCATGTGCAGCGGCGCCATCCAGCATGCCCGCATTGCACGGCTAGTGTATGGGGCGAAAGACCCGAAAACCGGGGCTTGCGGCAGTGTGGTGGATTTGATGGCGGAGCCCAGGCTGAACCATCACGCCGAAATAGCGGGGGGAGTCATGGCGGATACCTGCGGCCTGATGCTTTCAAGCTTTTTTGCGGAGCGAAGAAGCAAGAAAATCGTTAAGCCGTAACCCCTGCGCGAATGTTTAATTGAGCATATCGGGTCATTTACTCTAGCCGGTCTTCCACCTTGAATCAGGAGGTTTTATGGA
>JAZKEL010000231.1:0-1481 GCA_040387075.1 Pseudomonadota bacterium | reverse complement strand
GGACAGTGATATTGAAGCCATGAGCAGGGAGCAGTTGATTGATGAAGTCCTGAAGCTGCGGGCAGGTATACGCGAACACCGGGATTGCTCGGGCCACGATCTCTGCTGGCATCATCCACAGCTCTGGTCCTTGCTTCCTGAAAAAACCAGCCACAGCGTTCAGGTTCCGGAATGGCCTCAATTTATGCGCGGCTGCATTCAATACCGCCAATCCCTGGACGAGCAGCTTTCACAGGCGGAAAGAATAAATAAGGAATTCGGCGAATAGGCGCTCTGTCGTCTGATATTTAACCGGCTTGGTTTATGGTAATTTATCGCCTTACGATTTAATCCCCAGAATCGCCCATCCAGGAGCACACCGTGGCAGAAGAAACCAGTTTTTTCGAGCGCTTCACCAATATCCTGAAAAACCTGGTGGCCGCTCTGCGCGATACTCTTCTTTTTGTTCTTTTCCTACTCCTGCTCTTCTCCCCTTCTACAGTCAATAATCGTTTGGTCTCCGCAGGCTTCACCAAAGGCAACATCGGCGGCCTTGAGTGGGAGGGTCAGCTGAAGAAATCCACCGAGCAGACCAAGACCGTGGGCGAAGCGGTATCCAAGGCGGACAACGACTACCAGGCGCTGATCGACCGCCTGGCGCAACTGGAAAAAAGCGTCAATGACCCGGCAATTAAAAAATCCATTACCAGCATCAGCGCCGATGCCAAGGAATCGCAGGGGCAACTGGCAGTGGCCGACCAGGCGGTGAAACGCAGCTTATCGACCCAGCAGGAAATAGCCGAAAAAATCACGCCATCCAGTGTCGCTGCCCAGGGCTGGCTGTTCCTCGGCAAGGTAAGCGAAGATAAAAGCGCTTGGATGACGGGCTCACCCGCCACTATCGCCAAAGTGGATGCGGCCTTGAAGCAAGGCGACAAGCTCACCATACGCGACGATGCCTACCTGCGTGCTCCCAGCAAATCCGGCAGCCACGCCAGTGCTGCCATCGTTTCCGTCGCCAAAGTCGGCAGCAGCGTGGTTGTCGATGAGGTGGATTATTCACATGCCGCGAGCGGTGGCTGGTTTGTCTGGGTGAACGTCAGGAAGATCGATTAAGGTCTTGTAGACCACCGTCTTTTAAGTCTTTAGTGAACCGAATCATGAACCGGAGATAGTCATGGCCACTTCTTCCCAGCACCCCTTCCACCCCATCATCTACGTGCGCGGTTTCGCGGCGACGCAGAGCGAGATCGAGGAGACCGTGTCAGATCCGTACATGGGCTTCAATATCGGCTCCACCAAATCGCGCATGGCATGGACAGGCGACGTGAAACGCTTCTATTTCGAATCGCCACTGGTACGCCTGATGGGCGACCATAAATACGCCACCAGTACCATTTGGATCTTTGAAATCTTTTAAGATCAAACCATCAACTTGCTTTTCAAGGATCTGCGCATGTATCGTGAGCGATGAAGATACAATCAGCAACAATATTGGCATT
>JAZKEL010000230.1:0-6537 GCA_040387075.1 Pseudomonadota bacterium | reverse complement strand
AACGCATTTCTGTAACTGCTGGCTTGGTCCACATAATAGATCTCCTTAAGTTGGCGTTAATTCGTTTTGCTCCTGCTTTGCAGCGTTCGCATCACGTGTTATGAAATATACGCTTGCCCTAAAAAATACCAGTGCCTAAAGTCATGAAAGGCGTCTAATGATTTTCATTAGATTGTTAATGAGTTGTAACCGGTTTAATTGCAGGTTTTCTCTTCACCCAGCCTGCTAACTTCGCTATTCCCAGCAATATAAGTAAAAGCAGACCCAAGCTAGTGATGGCGACCGGCCACGGGATTAATGCCGGTTTTTCTTGCTTGAGCGCCAGTCCATCCCTTAGCGCATCGGGAAAAGGTCGCGGTTCCACGGGGATGATCTTCCACTGGCTGCGGTCGGCAGGCGCACGTTTCAGGTATTCATCGAAGGAATACACAGGTGCCTGGCCGAAGGCGCGGCTGGACGGGATTTGCGGGATATGCACGTAAATCAGGGCTTCGATGTCATTTCCCAGCTGCTGTTCCAGCGCAGTGAGTGTGCGGCCGGTTTTGCCCTGCGCGAGATCGAGCAAGTCGATGCCCATGGCGTCGAATGCGGCTGCGGGGTTCAGCTCGGTATCTTCGGTGGTGATGTAGTCGTAGATATTGCGGGCATCCTTCAGGCTGCCGCTGGTGGCGGCCACATAGAAATACGCAGCGGTCGCCTTGAGCAGGCCGCCGTCCCCACGTTTAGGCAGTTGCCAGCCCAGGCTGCGAAAGGTATCCACACTGATGCCGGCGCAATTGGCCTTGGCATGGCGGTAGACAAAATCGTGCCGGTAGAAGTGGTTGTATACGCGGTTGATGGCCGCCTGGTATTGCTGCGGCACTGCTGCATCTTTTAATACGGCCACCAACATGTACGACGGACGGTAATAGCTCTGGCCGCTGTTGAGGTCCATGAGGTAGTTATCCATAGGCGTGACAGCGGCGACGATGCCTTTTTCGCTGTACGAATCCAGGTTGTAAAAATTATTGACCAGCCAGCGCGACCAGTTGCCGTCGGCTTCCATCCGGCCGGTGACGATGCCGAAATGGCCGCCGTGCGCTTCGTCGTCATCGCCCTGCGCGCCGTTGAGCATGACACCCAGAATGGCTTTGTTAGCCCAATTCTGATTGCTAGATTCGCGTTGCCACAACACGCGGGTCTGGTAGGTAGTTTGCGCGCCGCCATGATTGGCGCGCACCAGCGATTGCAGGGTCTCGTCGCCGGATAGGGGCTGCGTGTGTGTCGGCTCCAGCGTAAAGTCGAGTGGCCAGAGGGTACGCGCGGTAAATTGCTCGCCGCCTTCCGTATTTTTAGTGGTTTCGCCGCGCAAGCGCACAGGCCGTTGGCTGAAGAATTTCACGCTGCTGGCATCGTAATACGAAAGATTGGTCGCTATCTTGGGCACAACGGCAAATGCCATGTCCGTGCCATTCAGCTTTAGGGTCTTGCCGTTCTCACCCAGCGTGGCTTGCTGGATGACCTGGTTAGACCCGAGCCAGACCAGCGGCGGCAATGCCGAAAGGTCCTGTGCACTGGCAGTGGCAGACCAGCTGGCGATGTCCTGCTGGGCATTCTCTGCAGTGGAATAACCGCTGACGGGCTGGCCCGCTGCTGGCACCGCAATCCGATCTTGCTGGAAATACCAGCGAGCCTGGGCAATGGTCGGGCAGTCCGTGCAACTGCCGGTGGTGAGCCGCATGGTCGTAGCGGGGTATAAGCCCAGCATTCCGTCCTGGGTTGCATCGATTGCCCGTGTCGCATCGATAGGCGCTGCGATAACGATCATGGGCACAACACTGAGCAATAGCGACATAAGGCGCGAATTGAGCAACTGCATGGATGTATGTCTTTCTTGATAAGTTTTAAATTAACGGTGTTTGATCCATAGGGCGAGGCGCCGCACATATTCCGGCTGGCGTATGCACAGGTAGATGGTGACGGCTACATTCAAGAGAGCCGTGGCGAGGAATAACTGGGGGATGCTCAGCCCCTGCTTGAACAGCAGGATGGAGAAGCCTGCCGATACCACCATGAACAATGCATTCAGGATGTTATTGGCGGCGATCACGCGCGACTGGTGGCTTTTCTCCGCACGCGTCTGGATCAGCGCGTACAGCGGCACGATGTAAATGCCGCCGAACAACCCGATGAGGGCAATATCGGCCAGCACCCGCCAGTTTGCCGCATGCCGGATAAAATCATGGAAGTCGATGATAGTCGCGCCGGGAAGCGCATGGATACTGGCTGCCGAGGCATATAGATCCACGCCGAAAACTGTCAATCCAAGCGCGCCCAGCGGTACCAGGCCGATTTCAACCTGGCCGCGCGATAGTTTTTCGCACAGCAATGAACCGATGCCGATGCCCAGGGAAAATACCGTTAACAGTAAAATGAATACGCTCTCATCGCCACCCAGTATAGTCCTCGCGAAATTCGGGAATTGCGCCAGCAGCGTCGCCCCGAAGAACCAGAACCAGGAAATGCCGATGATGGCGAGCCACACCTGCTGGTGCTGCCAGATGAACCGGATATTGCGGAAGGTCTCGGTCACCGGGTTCCAGTTGATCTTCAGGGCGGGGTCGCCCGCCGGCGAATCCGGTACGCCGCGGCTGACCCAGTAGCCCATCATCGCCAGCCCGATGATGGCGATGGAGGTGATGATCTCACCACTCATTGCCCCGCCGTCCATACCAACCGGACGCATCGCCAGCCAGGCGCCCAGCACCTGCCCCAGCAGGATCGCCACGAAACTGCCCATCTCCACCATGCCGTTGCCGCCTACCAGTTCTTTTTCCGACAAGTGCTGCGGCAGGTAGGAATATTTCACCGGGCCGAACAGCGTGGAGTGCATGCCCATCATGAACAGCGCCAGCACCAGCAGCCATAAGGTGTGGGTGATGAAGCCGATGCTGGCGAACAGCATGATGCCGATCTCGAACACCTTGACGAAACGGATGATGCGCGATTTTTCGAATTTGTCGGCGATCTGCCCCGCAGTGGCGGAGAACAGGAAGAACGGCAGGATGAAAAGCCCGGGCAACAATGTGGCCAGCGTGGCGCCGTCCAGCGTCGTCAAATTAGCAGCATGGAATGCGACCAGGGTGATCAGCGCGGTCTTGAAGACATTGTCGTTGAACGCCCCCAGGAACTGCGTGAAGAAAAACGGCCGGAAACGACGCTCGCGCATCAAGGAAAACTGGTTGCTCATGCTTATGTCCTGTAGTTGGAGTTGGTTATTAAAGGTACACGTTAATTAAACGGTCAGTCGTCACGACCGGGAGAGTGCGTATCCGCTTTGGGCGTGGCCGATCTCAATAAGGAAAGCGCCATCCCCGCCAGTATCAATACGCCCAGTACAAGGCCGCCCCACAGCCACCAGCGCTTTTTATCTACAGGGTCGGCCGATTCCCAAGTACTCACCGGCGGCGTCGATGCGTTGCCAGCCGATTTATCCGGCGTGATGACGGCTATCGGCAATTGCCGGAGTTTTTCCGGCTTGAAACCTGGGATCAGGCTTTCAATCGTGACGTGATTGACGGTGGACGCAGTTCCCGTTTGTAGGCTGAATGGGCCGCTACCGCGTGCATTCCACACCAGTGTCTGCACCGGCCATCCCAGGGTCAAGCCGGGGCTCGAAGCACCGATGCTGCCGGTGGCCTGGTTGAACTGCAATTGCCAGTACCTTGCTACCGTCGGGTAAATGGTGATGTCTGGATTGGTCAGCGTGTTAGCCTGGCCATTTGCGCCGCGTTCGGTCATGCGGTATAGCGATGCCGAGGTGATATTGCGCCAGGGTGCATCCGCCTTGTTGCGTACGGATATCCGTACCGTCGCGATGGTATTGTCATCGGCCAGGTTGATGCGCAGGAATTCAGCCGGGAAGCGCCCGCTCGCTTCGAATTCGACGGTGGTCAGCCCGGACTTCGCGTCATCCTCACGCCTGGCATCCTTCAGCGGTTGCCATAGCGACCTGGCCTGCTCGTTCAACAAGGTCGAGAAGTGCGCTTCAGCGCTGGTGAGCGTGAACGCCTGTGCAGTATCGCCACTGCGTAATTGCAGGTAGCGTGCCTTGCTGGGGGTATCCAGGATGATGGTGTTTTGCAGGATGCTGCCTGCTTCATTGGCGGTTCTCAGCAGGATGCCGCGGCCGACTGCAGACCAGGTATTCAGGTCCTCGCTGGCGAGTACCTGCATCGCCAGCATGCTCGCACCTGCTTGTGTCCAGTCGAGCGTCAGCTTGCTGATGGGTTCATGCTTTTCTCCGGCATCCAGCAGGTACAGGCTGTTGCTGCCGGGTGTATTAGCGGTGCCTTGGCTGATGGAAACGGTGGTTTTCCCGGAATTTTTCTCCAGTTGTATCCTCAACTGCTCGATGTCCACTTCTTTGGTGTCTACTTCTTTGATCCTGGATGCCGTGGTGTGATGCAGCGCATCGGCGGGTAAGGCGAACAGCGGCAGTTTCAGGGTGTTGTCGGTCGCAGCCGCTGGCGGATGCACCAGCGATTGCTCCAACAGCACATGCGGCACACGTTCATTGGCGGCGTTGCGGATGGTGATGTCGCCCAGCGTATCCTGTCGGGTGGATCGATAGACTTCGAGCGGTATATCGCTACGGTACAGCGGGTAGCCGCCTTCGGCTTCCAGCTTGAAGCTATCCGCAAACAGGGGCATGGACAGCCACAGCAGGCTGTTCGTGAACAGTAGTGCTAGTACCGACTTGGTAGCTATTTGCATGGCGGTCTCTTAAGTTATGTCTTAACTAATTATCTGCTAACTGGTTCTCGATTATCGGCTCAGGTACTGGCTCAATAGGCTCTGTTCCTGGCGTATCGTCTTTCCTTGCAGGCGGCAGCGGTGCGAAATATCCCATCACCAGCAGCAGGATTCCCGCGCCGATGAAGGAGATGATGCGCTCCACCGAGCCGTGTTCCGCCAGGTCCAGTAGAAACAGCTTTAGCACCACCAGCCCCATCAGGCTGGCGCCCACTATCCACAGTGTGCGATGCGCACGCCGGTGCGCGATGAGCATTAATGAGAGCGCAGTAATGCCCCACAGGAACGTGAAGGAGACTTGCACCAGGGTGTAATCGAAGATCGCCGTCCACATGAAAGGGGTTTGGGCCCAGTAATGCAGGCTGCGCAACAGCATGCCGTTGAGCAGGGCGAATGCCATCAGGCCTGCCAGCGGCAAGGCGACTCTCTCAAGCACCTTGGTGAGGTTGCCGGCCATGAAGTATGCAATAACGGCCCGCTTCCAGATCAGCAGGGCCAGCAATGCGCCTGCCAGTGCGATATCGAGGGGGTTGAGCAAGGGGATATAGGGCAAGGGGCGTGCATCGCCGCTGGAATACAACGACATGGTAATAAACCACAGCACCAGGAATACGGCAATCGGCGCATTGCCGAACCACAGCCAGGCGCGGCTGTTAATAAAGGCGGTTTCATAGGTTTGCGCAGGCTGGCGACTTTTCTGCCAGTGCGTCACCAGCACCAGGATAGCCAGTGGCACGATAGCCCAGCCGATGTCCTGCCAGGCGCTGGTCGAGTAAAGCTCAGTTCCGGTATATGCCTGGTCTGCCAGGTTGGGATTGGCGTAATCCGGTTTCAGGAAAGCCGCTATCCAGAAATTCCATTCCAGTGCACCAACGACCGCCAGCAGCCACAACACCGGCGCCCGCATCCACGTACCTGCAGGGAGCATGCTGTTACGCAGCAGCCAGGCCTGCACAGCAAACGCAGCACCCCAGCTCAGCCAGCCATACTGGATAAACGGATGGGTATGCATAAGCTCAAGCACCAGTGCGATTGCCATGGCAGGCAACAGCAATGTGCTTAATGCGCCCAGTCTCGGCCAGTGCAGCGGCCTTGCCAGGTAAGGCAATAGCAGACTAGTTACGGCCACGAACAGCAGGCAGGCATGGCTGTAGACCGCCGCCGGCAAGAACTCGTCGATGGCAACGAAACCTGAGCCTACCCACCACAGCCATCCCCAGACCGCCAGTAGAGTGCTGAGCAAGCCGGTTTTGGCCGGCAGATACTTCACCAGTAGCGCGCCGCATGCCCAGCCGGAAAGCGCGATGAAGGCCACTCCGAGGAACATGTTCTGGTGGCCGGCATCGCTGTAGCCGGTTATGCCCCAGCCGTTAGCAAAGGCGGCGGCACCCAGCAGTTGCAGTGCCAGCCCTGCCAGCAGGGGAAAGCTACGTTTTTGGCGTAGTCCTACCCATACCAGGCCGACGCCTTCGATAGCCCAGGCCGCCGATGTCCAGCGTCCGTCCAGTGCTAGCGGCAGTGTCAGTGTGGCGAAGCCTACTCCCAATGCCAGGAAGCATTCACCCAGGAACTGCAGCGTATCCCGCTTGCGTGTCAGCAACCACCAAGCCAGGGTGATGTAAAAGATCGCCAGTGCCAGCGCGCTATAAGCCAGGCCGAAATGCGAATCCCGCAGTAAAGCATACTGCAGGCTGAAGCCGACAATAGGCGTGCCGAACACCAGCGTGGCATCCACGTAATCGC
>JAZKEL010000229.1:0-6752 GCA_040387075.1 Pseudomonadota bacterium | reverse complement strand
GGGGTTGATCGGTTCGCCTACCGTGCCCAGCAGGCGCAGGCTGGAAAGATCGTATTGGTTGGGCAGGTCGCCGCCCAGCTTGATCAGCGAGCGGATAGCAGTAGGCGCGGTGTAAAACACAGACACCTTGTGCTTCTCTATCATCTGCCAGAAGCGCCCGGCATCCGGGTAGGTGGGGATGCCTTCGAAAATGACCTGCGTGCCGCCGACTGCCAGTGGACCATAGGCCACGTAGCTATGGCCGGTGATCCAGCCGACATCGGCGGTACACCAGTAGACGTCGCTGGCCTGGTGGTCGAACACCCATTGCATGCTCATGATGGCGCCCAGCAGGTAGCCGCCGGTCGAATGCTGTACGCCTTTCGGCGTGCCGGTGGAGCCTGATGTGTACAGAATGAAGAGCGGGTGTTCTGCGTTCACCCAGGTCGGTTCGCAGATGTCCGGTTCGGCCGCTTCCAGTTCGTGCCACCAGAGGTCTTTGCCTGCAGTCCAGCCGGGAGTGCTATTGGCATTGCGGCGGTAGACGATGACCTTGCCTACGGCCTCACAGCCGCCCAGTGCAAGCGCTTCATCCACTGCCGTCTTCAGTGCCACGGATTTGCCGCCGCGCTGGCCTTCGTCGGCGGTGATCACCAGCCTGGCACCTACATCGGTAATGCGTTCGTGCAGGCTTTTTGCAGAGAATCCGCCGAATACCACTGAGTGGATAGCGCCGATACGTGCACAGGCCTGCATGGCGATCACCGCCTCTACACTCATCGGCAGGTAGATGATGACGCGGTCGCCTTTGACGATACCTTGTGTTTTCAGGGCATTGGCAAAGCGGCATACGCGCCGGTGCAGTGCTTGGTACGAAATGCGGGTAACCGTGCCGTCGTCGGCCTCGAAAATCAGCGCTGTCTTGTCGCTGTTTTGGGCCAGGTGGCGATCCAGGCAATTGTAGGATGCATTCAGTTGGCCATCGTGAAACCAGCGGTAGAAAGGCGCTTGCGACTCATCGAGCACATCGGTGAAGGGTGTCTGCCAGTCGATGTGCGTACGGGCCAGTCCTTCCCAGAAGCCCTCGTAATCCTGCTCAGCCTGCTTGCATAAATCCTGGTAAGCCTGCAACCCGGGGACATTCGCCTTTTGTTCGAATGCGGCAGGCGGGGTAAATAGCCGGTTTTCGGTGAGGATGGATTCTATCGACGACATTGCAGTTCTCCAAATTTGCTTATAATTAGTATCGTAATCAGTATGTTGCGTTGGGGCCTGGACGTATACGCATTGCCGATGCAAGCCGGGCAGTCGGTAAGGTTCAAATGGCTTTAAAATAAGAATAATACATCAAGGCCACCGATAGCAGATGCACACCTTAGACCAGATACTGGAAGACACCCTAAACGACGTTACCAAAAGCGGCGATACCCAAAGCGACGATGCAAACGCGCATCCGGCACTGACGCAGGATGAGGCGTATGTGCGCCACATGCTCAAATGCAGCGCCTACCTGCGGCGCCTATTGCATAGCGACTCGACGCTCTTACCTGAATTACTGGAAAACTTGCATACGCCATGGACGGAGCAGTCCATGCGCGACTGGCTGGCAAATCAAGCAGGTAATCAAGCTGGGCCCAAGCCGATTACTGACGACGCCGAGTTGAAGAAACAACTGCGCAAGCTACGCCAGCGCGTCATGCTGAGGCTGATCACGCGGGATTTGAACGGCCTGGCCGACTTGCAGGAAGTGATGCTTGTCACCAGTGCGCTGGCGGAAGTCTCCGTCCAGTTCGCCTTGCAGCACATTACGCCCTGGCTGGAAGCAGTGCATGGTGAGCCCATAGGCACAAGCGGCAACCGGCAGGAATTGATCGTGGTGGGCATGGGTAAACTGGGTGGCGGTGAGCTCAATGTCTCGTCCGACATCGACCTGATATTCGCCTTTGAAGAGGACGGCGAGACTACTGGTGAACGCTCGCTGAGCAATCATGAATTCTTCACGCGGGTAGGCAAAAAGCTGATCGCGGCCATAGACGATATCACCCAGGACGGTTTTGTGTTCCGTGTGGATATGCGCTTACGGCCTTACGGCTCGGACGGGCCCTTAGCCTGCAGTTTCGCCATGATGGAAGAGTATTACCAGAACCAGGGCCGGGAATGGGAGCGCTACGCCTGGATCAAGGGGCGTGTCATCGCCGGGCCGGGCACGCAACTGGCCAATCTGCTGCGGCCTTTCGTATTCCGTAAATACCTGGATTACGGGGCGTTTGCATCGATGCGCGAGCTGAAGGTGCAGATCCAGCGTGACGTGAACCGGCGTTTCCTGGATAAGGACCAGCTGCACGACAATATAAAACTGGGCCGCGGCGGCATCCGCGAAGTGGAATTCATCGCCCAGGTATTCCAGCTGATACGCGGCGGGCAGGATAATGCTCTGCAGGTACGGCCAACGTTAGGTGTGCTGAAGCTGCTTGGATCCAGGCAGTTATTACCGGGATCGACCGTGCACGAGCTGACCGAGGCCTACGTTTTCCTGCGCAACCTGGAGCACCGCCTGCAGTATGTGGAAGATGCCCAGACCCAGGCCCTGCCGGTGACTGCCGAAGCCCAGGCGCGCATCGCACTGGCCATGAACTACGCCAACTGGGACGTGCTCAAGCTCGATCTGGAGCGGCATCGCAATCGTGTCGAATTCCACTTCAACGATGTATTCAGCGATGCAGTGCCGGATGCCGCCAGTGTGGATGTCTCGGAAATATGGCAGGGGCGGGTGGGGGATGACGAAGCTGTCAATAGACTGCAGGCGCTGGGGTATGGCGATGCGGAGGAGACGCAACGCCGTCTCAACGTCCTGCATGAAAGCGCACGCTATCGCCAGTTGCCGGAATTGAGCCGACAGCGCTTTGATGCGCTGATGGCGCTGGTCATTCAACTCTCAGCCGCTGAAACGGCGCCTGAAACGACCTTGATACGCGTATCCGACCTGCTCGAAAGCATATGCCGCCGGGCCAGCTACCTGGCCTTGCTGGCAGAGTATCCCGGCACGCTCAATATCATCATCAAGCTGGCTGCTGCCAGTCCCTGGCTGACGCAGTACCTGTCCCAGCACCCCATATTGCTGGATGAATTGCTCGATGTCGGCACCTTGTATGCAGAACCGGATTTCGCTGCCATGCAGCTGGAGCTGAAGCGTCGCCTGCAAGAGGCGGAAGGCGATGTCGAACGCCAGATGGATACCATGCGCCATTTCAAGCATGCCGCCGTATTCCGCTTTGCAGCCAGGGACGTGGTCGGCGAATTGCCGCTGCAAACCTTGTCGGATTACCTCAGTGCGCTGGCTAACCTGGTCCTGCAGACCACCATGGAAACCATCTGGCCTACCTTGCGCGGCAAGCATCGCGAGACTCCATTGTTTGCTGTCATCGGCTACGGCAAGCTGGGTGGTAAGGAGCTCGGGTATGCCTCCGATCTCGACATCATTTTCCTTTACGACGACGATGCTCCCGAGGCGGGCGATATCTATGCGCGTTTCGGCCAGCGCATCAACAACTGGCTGAATAGCATTACTTCCGCCGGTATCCTGTACGAAACCGACCTGCAGTTGCGGCCGGATGGTGCCAGCGGACTGCTGGTCAGCTCGCTGGACGCCTTCCGCGATTACCAGGCGAACAAGGCCTGGGCGTGGGAGCACCAGGCACTGACACGTGCTGCCTTCAGCGCTGGCGACAAAGCAATCGGCACGGCGTTTGAAGGCATCCGCCGGGATGTCCTGATGCAGCATCGTGACGTGGATAAACTGCGTGAGGACGTGATCGCCATGCGCCAGAAAATGCGCGCAAGCCATAAACATCATGCCGGATTGTTTGACCTCAAGCAGGAAGAAGGTGGCATTATCGATGTGGAATTCATCGTGCAGTACCTCGTGCTTGCACATGCAACACTGCACCCGGAATTAACCGCGAATATCGGCAATATTGCATTGCTGACCCGGATGGGCAAGCTTGAAATTATTGAAGATACGCTGGCAATTTCGGTCGCCGACGCCTACCGCGATTATCGTAGCCTGCAGCATGCCAGTCGTCTCCAGGGTGAAAGCAAGGCGAGGGTGCCGACTGAGAAAGTAGAGCAGCAGGTAAAGGCAGTTAAACGATTGTGGGCCATCGTGTTCAGGCAGGATGATTAAATTCATGATTTTCACGCTTGCCGATGCCGCGCCGCTGACCCACAATCCAGCCTCTCACAAGTAGAAAAATGCGATGAGCTTACGTTTCCGACTTAACCTCTTGATCACCATCCTGTTGCTGGGCTTTATCGCCATGGTGGGCTTCGTGCTGACGAAAGGCATGCGCGATTCCATCCAGGAGGGGGTCGAATCGGCAAACCGGGTGACCATCCAGTTGCTGGATACGGTGATCGTCAGCGCGTACCAGAATCCCGAATTGGGCTATACGCATGACGTGATGAAGCGTTTCCTGGTTAAGCTGGGGCATGTGCGCAGTAGTGAGATATCGCTTTACGATATCAACGGCCATGAAATGTATAAATCCCCGCCCTCTAAATACCGTGCCACCGAAACCCCGCCGCTATGGTTTGTCCACCTGGTGGAGCCCAAAAAAGAAGTGCTTAGCCGCCGCATCCAGTACGGCATGCTGGTAGTGGAATCGCAGCCTGCCGGGGCGATCCGCGAAGCCTGGAGCCGGATCAGCAATCTCATATGGATAGGCCTGTCGTTCTTCCTGCTGTTCAACGTGGCCGTGTACTGGATGCTTGGCCGCTGGCTCAAGCCCTTGAAAGCGGTGGTGAGTACTATCCATAAAGTGGAGCAGGGCGACCTGACTGCCCGCATGCCGAGCTTCACCCTGCCTGAATTTGCACGCATATCGCAGAATTTCAACCTCATGGGGGAATCGCTGCAAGCCAGTACTGAAGACAATCGCCGTCTCGCCCTGATCGTCAAGCAGACGGCGGATGCGGTGATGATCCACGACCTGGACGGCAATATCTCGTTCTGGAATCCTGCCGCCCAGCGCATGTTTGGTTATGCGCCGGAAGATATCATCGGTAAGTCTGCCACGCTGCTCATGCCGCCCGATCTGGAAAGTGAACTGCAAGATAGCATGGAGGCCATTCGCCACATGCAGAACATCGACCATTACGACACGCAGCGGGTCGCTCGCGACGGCAAGCTAAAGGATATATCGCTGTCCGCCGCGCCCATGGTGGATCCCGTCACCGGTGAGGTCATCGGCGAGATTTGCAGCATGCGTGATATCACCGAACGCAAGCAGGCGGAGATCGCAGAGCAGAAGCTGGAAGAAAACAGGCAGCTGACGCAATTGATCCAGAGCCATATCGAGGATGAGCGCAGGTCGCTGGCCAGGGAGTTGCACGATGAATTGGGGCAATACGTCACGGCCATCAAGACCTTCGCCGTCGGCATCGCCAATAAAGCGAAAGGACAGATGCCGGATATCGAAGCCCATGCGCAGATCATCGTTTCCGCCGCCAACCATATCTACGACGGCATGCACAATATCATCCGCCAGTTGCGGCCCGGATCGCTGGATAACCTGGGCTTGCCGGAGACGGTGCGCGATTCCATCGCCGGCTGGCAGGCGCAGAATCCCAATGTGCGATTCAACCTGAACTTGTCGGGCGACCTCAATGCCTTAGGTGAGACCATCAATATCAACCTGTACCGCATCATCCAGGAATCGGTCACCAATGCATTGCGCCATGCACAGGCGACGGCGATCGATATCGACCTGCGTAAAAACGAAGACGAGCTACAACTGACGATTAACGATAACGGGGTAGGCATGGCCATTTGTAATGTAGACCAGACCAAGCATTTCGGTTTACTGGGCATGCGCGAACGCATGCAAGCCTTATATGGCACCTTCAACGTGGACTCGGTGCTGGAGAAGGGCACCACCATTACCGTCATTATTCCTGTGACTACAATTAAGGAAACGATATGAGCGAGCCGATCAAGGTGTTGCTGGTGGATGACCATGCTGTGGTGCGCATGGGGTTTAAGATGCTGCTCGAGTCCGACACGGGCATCAAGGTGGTGGCCGAGGCTGAAAACGGCGAACAGGCAGTGAAGCTATACGTGGAGCACCAGCCCGATGTGGTGGTGATGGACATCACCATGCCGGGAATAGGCGGTATCGAGGCCATAGACCGCATCATGGCCAAGGACAACAATGCACGCATACTGGTCTTGTCGGCGCATGAAGATTCGGTGCATCCCAAGCGTGTATTGAATGCGGGGGCGCTGGGTTACCTGACCAAGCGCAGTGCTGCCGAGGAGTTGATCAAGGCCATACGTACCGTGTCCGGCCGCAAGATGTACCTGGAAGCCAGCGTCGCCCAGCAGATGGCGATACAGCAGTTGTCCGGCGAGACCAACCCGGTGGATGTATTGTCGGATCGCGAGTTTGAAGTGTTCATTTCATTGGCCAAGGGGAAAACCACCAATGAGATAGCCGATACGCTCTGCCTGTCGCCGCGCACGGTCGGCACGCATCTCTACAATATCAAGCAGAAGCTGAATGCCAATAACTCGGCTGAAATTGCATTGATTGCGATGCGAGCAGGCCTGATCGACCCTTGAGGATAGCAAAGCGCTTAAGGAAAGCCGCGTTAGGTAAAATTTATTGAGGGTTAAGGCTTAATTGCCGGGGTAGCGTGCGATATGCAGTCCGCCGACTTCGGCAATTTCCACATAGGCCTGTTCACCGCTGATGAGCTTGCCGTAACTCGGCGGG
>JAZKEL010000228.1:0-2021 GCA_040387075.1 Pseudomonadota bacterium | reverse complement strand
GCTTTTCCATCGAAAAAGCCTGGCTGGTGCTGATGGCGGTATTCGCCATGGCCGTGCTGGGTCTCTACAGCTACCAGAAACTGCCTATCGATGCGGTGCCTGACATCACCAATATACAAGTCCAGATCAATACCTCGGTTCCCGGATATTCGCCGCTGGAATCCGAGCAGCGCATCACCTATCCGCTGGAGACGGTGATGGCCGGGCTGCCCAGGCTGGAGCAAACGCGCTCCGTATCCCGTTACGGCCTGTCGCAGATCACCGTGGTGTTCAAAGAAGGTACGGACATCTACTTTGCGCGCCAGCTGGTCAACGAGCGTATCGGCCAGGCCAGGGAAAAGCTGCCCGCAGGAATAGTGCCGACCATGGGGCCGACGTCGACCGGCCTGGGCGAAATCTACATGTGGACGGTGGAAGCGAGAGAGGGTTCGCTCAAAGCGGACGGCACGCCATATACGCCCACGGATTTGCGCGAGATCCAGGACTGGATAGTCAAGCCGCAATTACGCACAGTGCCCGGCGTCAATGAGATCAATACCGTGGGCGGCTATGCCAAGGAGTACCAGGTCGCCCCTTATCCTGAAAAACTCATGGCACATGGCCTGGCCCTGGCCGACCTGGTGGAGGCGCTTGAGCGCAACAATGCCAATGTGGGCGCAGGCTATATCGAGAAATCCGGCGAGCAATACCTCATCCGTGTGCCGGGCCAGGTCGCCAATACCGAGGATATCCGCAATATCGTGGTCGACATACAGGGGAATATCCCCATTCGCGTACGCGATGTAGCGGAAGCCTATATCGGCAAGGAGTTGCGCAGCGGGGCGGCGACCGAGAATGGGCAGGAGGTGGTGCTGGGCACGGTATTCATGCTGATGGGCGAGAACAGCCGCACCGTATCGCGCGCCGTGGAGCAACGCATCGGCGAAATCAACCGCACGCTGCCGCAGGGCATCGTCGTGAAGACGGTGTACGACCGCACTGATCTCATCGATAAGGCCATCCGCACGGTAAAAAGCAACCTGCTGGAAGGGGCCCTGCTGGTCATCGCCGTGCTGTTCGTCTTCCTGGGCAACCTGCGGGCGGCCATTATCACCATGCTGGTGATCCCGCTAGCCATGCTGTTCACCTTTACCGGCATGGTCACCAATAAGGTCAGTGCGAACCTCATGAGCCTGGGCGCACTCGATTTCGGCATCATCATCGACGGCGCAGTCGTCATCGTCGAGAACTGCATCCGGCGGCTGGCACTTTCCCAGCAACAGCATAAGCGCATGCTGACGCGTGAGGAGCGTTTCAATGCGGTCTTCGAGGCGGCGCAGGAAGCGCGCAGGCCGCTGATATTCGGCCAGCTCATCATCATGGTGGTGTACCTGCCGATCTTTGCGCTAAGTGGCGTAGAGGGCAAGATGTTCCACCCCATGGCGTTTACCGTCGTGGCCGCCTTGGCGGGCGCCATGCTCCTCTCCGTGACCTTTATTCCCGCAGCGGTGGCATTGTTCGTGACCGGTCGCGTCCGCGAAAGGGAAAGCAGGTTGGCAGGCTGGACACACAGGGCGTACGTGCCGCTGCTCGACTGGACCATGCTCAACAAAGCGCTGGTGATCATTCTGGCACTGGTCTCCGTGGTGTTAAGCGGCCTGCTGGTGACCCGCATGGGCAGCGAATTCGCGCCCAGCCTGGATGAAGGCGATATCGCGCTGCATGCGCTGCGTATTCCGGGAACCAGCCTCACCCAGGCCGTGCAGATGCAGCAGGAGCTGGAGCACACCATCAAGGCGTTCCCGCAGGTGGATCGCGTGTTTGCCAAGATCGGTACTGCAGAGATTGCGACCGATCCCATGCCGCCGAGTGTCGCGGACACCTTCGTCATGCTGAAACCGCGGCAGGATTGGCCAGACCCGGCACTCACCAAGCCGCAACTGGTCGCGCAGATGCAGCGTGCAGTGAGCAAAGTACCCGGGAATAACTACGAATTCACGCAGCCTATCCAGATGCGCTTCAACGAATTGATCTCAGGCGTG
>JAZKEL010000227.1:6383-9499 GCA_040387075.1 Pseudomonadota bacterium | reverse complement strand
GACTGGACCATCGGCCACGTGCATTCCGGTGCCTTGGGCTGGGTCGCCATGATCACCTTCGGCAGCCTGTACCACCTGATCCCGCGCCTGTGGAATACAACGCCATACAGCATGCGCCTGATCAATGTGCACTTCTGGCTGGCGACTATCGGCATCTTGCTGTACATCACCGCGATGTGGATCTCCGGCATCATGCAGGGCCTGATGTGGCGTGCCTTCGATGACTTCGGCAACCTGCAGTATGCCTTCATCGAGTCCGTGGCCAGGGCGTTCCCGTTCTACGTGATGCGTGCAGTGGGTGGGGCCTTCTTCCTGGCCGGCATGATACTGATGACCTACAACATGTTCAGGACCATACGCCAGGGCACGACCGAAGCAACAGCCCAGCCAGTGTCATCAGCAGCGATCCCTGCTTGAACATCCACACTACAACCAGACTGACAGGTATTGAAGCGAGAGACGGGGAAGCATGAAACACGACAGCATTGAACGTAACGTTGGCATATTAACCATCCTCACCATGCTGGCCATCAGTGCCGGCGGCATGGTGGAGATCCTGCCGCTGTTCTTTATCAAGGACACCGTCGAAAAAGTGGACGGCGTACGCCCTTACAGCCCGCTGGAACTGCGCGGGCGTGATATATACGTACGCGAAGGCTGCTATCTGTGCCACTCGCAGATGATCCGCCCTTTCCGTGATGAAGCACTACGCTACGGCCATTACTCGCTGGCAGCTGAATCCAAATACGACCATCCTTTCCAGTGGGGTTCCAAGCGTACCGGGCCCGACCTGGCACGCGTCGGTGGCAAATATTCCAATGACTGGCATACCCAGCACTTGACTGCACCAAGATCATTGGTGCCGCAATCCGTGATGCCGAATTATCCATGGCTGGCGACGACGCCGCTGGATTACTCCGACATCCAGTTGCGCATGAAAGCGCTGCGCACGACAGGCGTGCCTTATTCCACCACGAAGGCGGAACTCGACAGGAACGTAAAAGAGTTCGGTGCGGATGTAGCCGAATCCCTGCATATACCGGATGCCGAGAAAAACCTGTTATCGCAGGCGCAATTGGGTAATTACGATACCAACCCGGACAACATCACGGAGATGGATGCATTGGTCTCCTACCTGCAGATGCTGGGCACGCTGGTGGATTTCAAGAAATACGACGACGATTATTTCGTCAAATTCCGCTAGCCGATTCGCTAGGTAGTTTAACGATAGCAATGCCGGTTCATCGGCACGTTTATCAAGGATATCGCCATGGAAATATTGCTCTGGTTCACCAAGTTCGAAAACACCAAGCCGCTGTCGCTGGTTATTTTCTTCAGCTTGTTTTGCGGGGTACTGGTCTACTTGTACGGCAGCAAATCGCGCGGCAAGCAATTAGAGGAATTCAAGAACATTCCCCTGCAGGACGATAATTAGCAATAGGGCCGGGGCTCAATAAAACCAGGCGAATAAAGCCAGGGCTCAATAGAAGCAGGTAATCAAGACGGATTAAGCGGGAACGAAGCATGAGTCAGCAAAAAACTACAACACCTGTCAGCACCACCGGTCATGTCTGGGACGATGACCTGGAAGAATTCAACAATCCACTACCGACGTGGTGGATTTGGGGGTTTTACCTGACATTCGTATTTACCGTCGTCTACTGGCTGCTGTATCCGGCATGGCCTTTGGCCGGCACGTTCACCAAGGGTATTCCCGGCTTGAACAGCATTACCTATACGGCCACCACGGTGGATGGCAAGGAAGTGGAGAAAACCACGCACTGGAATTCCCGTTCCAAGCTGATGGTTGAAATGAACGAGCTGACCGCCAGCCAGAAAAAGTATTTCGATAAAGTCGGCGCCATGAACTACGAGGCCGTGTCAAAAGACGCCGAACTCATGCAGTTCGTGAATTCGGCTGGCAAGACATTGTTTTCCGATAACTGCGCACCTTGCCACCAGCAGGGCGCACAGGGCAAGATCGGTTTCTCGCCGAACCTGACGGACGATTACTGGAAATGGGGCGGTACCTACGAGGATATCCACGGCACGCTGGAAAATGGCCATCAGGGCTATATGCCGCCGTTCAGGGAAGTGCTGACGGATGAACAGATCACCCAGCTGGCCAGCTACGTATTGCAACTCTCCGGTGAACCCAGCGATGCAACCGCCGCGAAAGCCGGCGAGGCACTTTTCCGTAGTGAAACTGCTGCCTGTTATTACTGCCACGGCGACAACGCCAAGGGCCGCCAGGAAGTCGGTTCAGAAAACCTGACCGACAAGATATGGATGTGGGCGAACGTACCTGCCGCAAAAACTGCGGAAGCCAAGCTGGATGAAGTAAAGACGGTGATTTCCGGCGGCCTTGCGCGCGGCGTCATGCCTAGCTGGAACACCCGCCTGACACCAGAACAAATCAAGCTGCTGACTGTCTATGTACATGACAGCCTGGGTGGCGGCAAGTAGGCTAACACCAGGCAGGCACTGCTCACAGCAATGTGACCAACAATAATAAGTCTAATCATCACTGCCATTAACTGATACAAAAAGGCTCGCTGCACGGTGGGCCTTTTAACCATTCGCAAATGCTGTCGTAACGTTTACTTGTTGTTGTATTCATTGAGGTTCATGTATTCCTGATGCAAGCCAGTACCGGTAAAGTTCCACTGCACCAGAAGCACTTCCCTATCGTTACCCGGTCGGTGAAGGGGCGCTTCCGTAATTTCAAGACGGCAGTCATGGTGCTGGCGTATTCCGTGTACTTCCTCTTGCCCTGGCTGCCCTGGGCGCGTAACAGCGCTGCCGACCAGGCCATCCTGTTCGACCTGGGGTCGCGCCGTTTCTTCATCTTCAACCTTATCGTCTATCCCCAGGATATCTTCTGGCTGGCCATGCTGCTGTTCATCGCGGCGGCATTGCTGTTCTTTGCTACCGGGCTGATCGGTCGTGCCTGGTGCGGCTATTTCTGTTTCCAGACCCTGTGGTCCGACCTCTTCATCCTGATAGAGAAAACGATACAGGGCGAGCGCCCTGCACGCTTGCGGCTGGCCAAGCAGCCGTGGAACGGTGAAAAGATAGCCAAGATCGGTACATCCCATGGCCTGATGCTGTTGATC
>JAZKEL010000227.1:0-6373 GCA_040387075.1 Pseudomonadota bacterium | reverse complement strand
GGCGATGACCTTTGCCGCCTATTTCAATTACGCCCCCGAGTTCGTGCGTGATTTCTTCACAGCCAGCGCATCCAGTGGCGGTTACCTGACGGTCACCATCCTGACGGTGACCACCTACCTGGCGGGTGGCATCATACGTGAACAGATATGCGCAGTATGCCCGTATGCCCGTTTCCAGAGCGTCATGTACGAGGCCGATACCTTGGCCGTGAGTTACGACGTAAAACGCGGCGAAAACACACTGGGCCGTGTCATCCCTATCCAGGGCTTACGCCAGCGTGAGGAGCGCCTGGAGGCCGGGCATGGCGACTGCATCGATTGCGGTTTCTGCGTGCAGGTATGCCCGACCGGCATCGATATCCGCAATGGCCTGCAGTCGCAATGCATTTCGTGCGGCTTATGCATCGATGCCTGCGATACCGTGATGGATACGGTAGGCTTCCCGCGAGGGCTGATACGCTACGATTCCGAGCGTAACCTGGCCAGCGATACCCCGCATAAACCACGCCTGGAATGGAAGCGCTTCAAGGTCATCGGCTACGCGCTGGCGCTGATCGTCATGTCTACCGTGCTTTCCTATAATATCGGCACGCGCGAAGATACCGAGGTCTCGGTGCAGCAGGTACGCCAGCCGCTGTTCATCATGTTGTCCGACGGTAGCTTCCGCAACCGCTATACGGTGCAGATCGTCAACAAGACCGAGCAGGACGCCACTTATAAACTGAGCGTGCAGGGAATTCCTGAAGCCGCACTGGACCTGGGCCCGCTGGCCTCAGGCGATACGCCCGAGATCCGCGTGCGTGCAGGCAAGAGCCTGGCAGTCAATGCCAAGATCAACCTTAGTAGCGAGCAGGCGCACGCTACCAGCCAATTCTCCTTCGTCGTCACACCATCCGTAGCGGGCGGAGAAGTCCTGGTCGTTCCGGCCAGTTTCAACAGCCAGCGCAATTAAGTTGCCATTCCCGCACCGATTCGCCCAACCCATAGAGAACGCCGGATGAATTTATTTGCAATGCCTGTCATCAGCATGACGGAAACCTTGTTCGGCGGATTGCTTGCCGCCGCCGCGCTGTTTTTCATCAGTCGCCGCCTTGGACTGCCCAATTTCTGGGCAGGTATCCTGAGCGGCCTGCTGCCATTCTCCCTTTACCTGGTATATTCCAGCCAGCACTGGCCCGGTGGCGATGTACTGACCATCCATTTTGTGGTGTACCTGGCGACAGCCGGCTCGCTCATCGTCTTTGGCGGCATGCAGCGCAAAAAAGAGAAGCTGCATTGGGCGCCGCGGCTCATCATCGGCTTTTTCATCTGCCTGGTGATCCTCAATGCTGCCTTGCTTTCCATCTCGATGAACGGCTTGCCGGATGTGCTGACGCGTATATTGCTGCCCACCAGAGTAGCGGATGAAGAAGGGCAAAAAGTCCATACCGGGTTTCCCGGCTTGATACCGCATGACCAGAACAAGCTGTATGAGCCGCACCTGCAGCAGCTCGAGAAACAGCAACAGCTCAACTGGGACATCGCCATCGCCGGCATGGATAAACTGCATAGCGACAAAGCGCAATTGGTGACGATTACCCTGCTCGATAAGCAGAAACAGCCCTTGCAGGCGGACACCGTGACCATTGGCATGTGGCGCATGGCCAATAGCCGCGACGACCGCAAATTCTTGTTCAGGCAGGTCGAGCCCGGCATCTACCAGGCGGAAATCCTGGTGCCGGACGAGGGTCGCTGGCTGTCCGAGCTGTTCATCCAGCAGGGCAGCGATACCTACCTCAAGCAGAAGCAAGTGCTGGTCGACGGAGAGTAAAATCCCGGTAACATGGTGACAAAACCATGAATATTCCTCCCACTGAAAACGAGATTCAAACAACTGGCACCGCGGTCGATTGTTACCACTGCGGCCTGCCGGTGCTCACGGCTGAGCGTTATGCTGCGCAGATCCTCGGCCAGCGCCGCCTGTTGTGCTGCCACGGCTGCCTGTCGGTGGCAGAGGCCATCGTGGCGAACGGGCTGCAGGATTACTATCTGCACCGCACCGAAATGCCCAGAACGCCGGAAGAGATGGTGCCGGAGGAGTTGCGGCAACTGGCTTTGTACGACCACCCTGAAGTGCAGAAAAGTTTTGTATTCAACCCAAGCCAGGTATCAAATACAGGCCAAGCGCAGGGCGATGTCAGGGAAGCCTCGCTCATACTGGAGGGCATTACCTGTGCCGCCTGCATCTGGCTGAACGAGCGTCACCTCAAACAACTCCGCGGCGTCAAGGCTGTCGCGTTCAACTACGGCTCGCAACGGGCGCGTGTTAGCTGGGATGAACGCGAAATAAAGCTGAGCCGCATACTGGCGGAAATCCGTACCCTGGGCTATAACGCCCACCCGTTCAGCGCCCAGCAGCAGGACGCAGTGAGGAGCCGCCAGCGCAAAGCCGATTACAAACGCCTGGCGGTTGCCGGGCTTTCCTCAGGGCAGGTCATGATGCTGGCGGTCGCCCTCTATGCAGGGGCCTCGCAGGGCATGGAGGCCGGCACCGCCGAATTGCTGCGCTGGTTCAGCCTGGTATTGAGTATCCCGGCCATGACCTATGCCGCCTGGCCGTTCTACCGGGCAGCCTGGCGCGGCGTCGCCAACTTGCGCATGGGAATGGATGTACCGATCACGCTGGGCCTGCTCACCGGCTTTGCCGGCAGTGCATGGGCGACGCTGCAAGGCAGCGGCACCGTGTATTACGACACCATCACCATGCTGGTGTTCTTCCTGCTGGCGACGCGCCTATTGGAACGCAATGCGCGTGAAAAATCCATAGAGGCGGCGGAGAACCTGCTGCGGCTGGCGCCGGTGATGGCGACAAAAATCAGCGATGACCAGCAACAGCTGGTGCCTGTGATGGAGCTGGCTGTCGGCGATGCCGTACTGGCCCGCCCCGGTGAGACTATCGCGGTGGATGGCGTGATCACCCATGGCAGCAGCAGTGTGGATGAGTCACTTTTGACCGGGGAAAGCCGGCCTTTGCCGAAACTGCCCGGCGATATCGTGTATGCCGGCAGTATCAATTACGAAAGTCCGCTGACCATTTCCGTCAGCGCCGTCTCCGAACACACCATGCTGGCCGGCATCGCCCGTCTGCTGGACCGTGCGCAATCGGAAAAGCCGCAACTGGCGAAAGTGGCTGACAATATCGCCGGCTATTTCACGCTTGCCCTGCTGCTAGCTACTGCCATCATCGGGCTTGCCTGGTGGGCCATCGAACCGCAACGCATCCTGGAGATCGTGCTGACGGTGCTGGTGGTCAGTTGTCCCTGTGCTCTTTCATTGGCTGCACCGGCGGCGTTCGCTGCGGCTGGTGCCCACCTGGTGCAGCGCGGCCTGTTGCTGACGCGCGGGCACGCACTGGAGGCGCTGGCCAGGGTGACGCATGTGGTGTTCGACAAGACCGGTACGCTCACGCTAGGCAAGCCGGTAGTGCTCGATACGGTAAGTTGTGCGAACATCGACAGGAATGAATGCCTCAAGATCGCTGCCAGCCTGGAAAAAACATCCGAACATCCGCTGGCAAAAAGTTTTGCTGCGGCCGCCCTGAACCAGCCACTCTACCACGTGGAAGGCAGCCGCAATGTCCCCGGAGAGGGCGTTTCGGGCACTATCGACGGCCAATTCTACACACTTGGTAACACCAAACTTGCGCCGCTCGCCCATGCCAACCATGGGTTTGCAATGATCGATATGAACCGGTATCCGCCTGGTGCCAGCGTGGTCTGGTTAAGCCAGGACGATACACTGCTGGCCGCCTTCGTGCTGGCCGACAAGCCCCGTCCGCATGCGGCGCAGCTGGTCGCGGAATTGGAAAGCATGGGCCTGCAGGTATCCATGCTGAGCGGCGATTCCGTGGAGGCGGTCGGCCATTTTGCACGCAGCATCGGCATCCGCCATGCGCAGGGAGCGCTTTCGCCTGCGGACAAACTCGGCAAATTGCGCGAGCTGCAGCAACAAGGGGCAGTCGTCGCCATGGTGGGCGACGGTATTAACGATGCGCCCGTGCTGGCCGGCGCGCAGGTATCCATCGCCATGGGCAGCGGCACGCAGATGGCACGTGCCACCGGCGATGTCGTGCTGCTGTCGGAAGACCTGCTGGAGATCGCCCATGGCGTCAGCACCAGCCGTTTCGGCATCAGCGTCATCCGGCAGAATTTTGCCTGGGCGCTGGGCTATAACCTCATCGCCCTGCCGTTTGCCGCAACCGGCCTGATCTCGCCGTGGATGGCCGCCATCGGCATGTCGGTGAGTTCGCTGGTGGTGGTGCTTAACGCACTGAGGTTGCGTTAGAGTTGCATTAGAGTTGCGTTAGCGGATTACGTTAGCATCAGATTGTGCTGATTTCTTATACCGTATGAAATAACGATGCCCTGAGAACCTCATGGATACCGGACTTCCACTTGGCGCTTTAGCGCTTAGTGGAGTGGTGATGCCCTTGCGGGTATTGGTTCGCAGGGCATTGGCTTTTAGCGCCTGAATGCCAGCAGCAATACACCGCCGCCTATCATGGCGATGCTAATCCAGTCCCGACCTGATGGGCGCTCTCCCAAGAACATCACGGCGAATATCACCACGAGTACGATGCTGAATTTGTCGACCGGCGCGACCTTGGACACGTCGCCCAGCTTGAGGGCGCGGAAGTAGCATACCCAGGATGCGCCGGTGGCCAGCGCAGATAGAATGAGGAATAGCCAGGCGCGTGGCGAATAGGCGAACGGGTCGCTCCATTTACCGCTGAAGTAAACAAACCCTGCGAGGATCAGGAAGATGACGGCCGTGCGAACCAGCGTTGCCAGGTCCGAATCCATGCCGCTTACGCCTAGCTTGGCAAAGATGGCTGTCATTGCGGCAAACACTGCCGACAGCAATGCCCAGAACAGCCAGCCGGATTCGGTCATGTGCGGTCGGTTATTCGACCAGGGAAGTTACGCTGGTGATTGATGCGTTTCATTTCCAGTAGACGAAAAGCCGGGCGGCGATCATGAATTTATCGCGTAGACCATCGATCTCGTTAAGAATGGGGATGATCCTGGCGTACTGCCCCGGCGCACCATTGATGATGCTCTCGAGTTCCGGTTCGTGTTTTTTCTCGGCGTCTTTCCAGGCTTTGTAGGCTTCCTGGAACTCCTGTTGTTCGGCGGTTGGAGGCATTGGTATCCTGTCAGTCAAATCATTTGTTTAATTAAGAATTACGTTAATTCAGCTGGAATTGCAGCGTCACCCTGGGCACATCGTCGATGGATACGATGCATTGCAGCTTCAGGTTGTCGTCGACCGTATCGTCGCCCGTGCAACTCGCAGAGGTGGTATGGCCGCGATAGCTCCAGCCGGCGAATTCGCCATTCAGGTCGTCATCCAGCACGCCGTATATCTGGCGCTGGTTGTCGAAGAGTATCTCGATAGGCCCAGGGTGCTCGTCGCTGATGATGCCTTTCTTCACTTTTACCGTGGTGCGTCCGCTGATATTGACCAGCACGCCATCGATCACCAGGTCGTTGACCTTGTAATTCTGCGGCGTGGCGTACATGGTGCCGGTCGAGCTGCAGGCTGTCGTCAGCATCAGGGCGAGCATCGTTATAAGCATTCTCATGATAAGTCCTAGCGGTATCGTATCACTGGATAGTAATGCATCCATGGGCTGTGGTATAGCACCTGTACGGTCAAAGTTCGTGACGTGGCACGAGCGATTACAACCCGTTACGCCTGTGCCAGTCGGCCAGAGATTCCTGCGGATACTGGCCGAATTTCTTTTCTTTGGAGGTGTTCGGCAACTCGACCCAGGGTGCCTTGAAATCCAGCATCATGTCCGTGTATTCAGGCGGCACCGGCAAGGGAGTGTCGATGGCGGATGCAAACGGATGCACCAGTTCCGGCCATTCCGGGCTATACAACCACAAGCCAGAGCCGCATTTTTTGCAGAAATGGCGTTCTGCGGTACTGCGATGGGCACGCTTATCGCCTTTTTCCTTGAGGCGGGCATGGTAGATGCTGATATGTTTACGGCCTTTGACTTTCAAGGTGGTTGCATCGCCGCCAATATTGACGGCGTATCCGCCGCCGCCTTGCGTCTTGCGGCATATAGAGCAGTAACAGCGCTGGTAAGGGTAAGGCGTCGTACTGGACAGGCTGAAATGCACCGCGCCGCAATGGCAGGAACCTTTGAGTCTTTTCATGGTGTGCTCCAGGAATCGGAAGAAATTAGAGCCTGCGCAGCACTTCAGGTTCCTGCAGTGTGCTTTTATGGATGGAAGCCGGCATGTGTCCGTTTGTCACCCGATTGCATCAATTGACGCTATTCCAGCAACTCGCGGATCGCGGCCTCGATCTGCAGGCTTTCCTG
>JAZKEL010000226.1:0-3208 GCA_040387075.1 Pseudomonadota bacterium | reverse complement strand
TGTCGACCAGCAGTTGCACGGTTTACTGTACAAGCACTGTTTCAGCCGCACGCCATGGGAGTACATGCAGCACCTGCCGCGCTACCTCAAGGCGTTGCGGCTGCGCATCGAAAAGCATCCGGCCAACCCGGATCGCGATGGCCGCAACGCCCAGACAGTCGGTGTGCTTTGGCAGAACTGGGAAGCAGCGATGGAGAAACGGAGTAAACAGAATGATGGCAACGCGGACACCCTGGATGCAGCGCTGCGGGACTTCCGCTGGCTGATCGAAGAGTTGCGGGTGTCCTTGTTTGCACAGGAACTGAAAACGCCATTCCCGGTGTCGATCAAGCGCCTGGAGAAACTATGGGCAGAAGTGTCGCGATGAGCGAAGCGGCGATCCTCATGTCCGTTGCGCAGGGCGCCGACCGTCCCGCCTGGGAATTGAAGTACCTCAATGCCTACCCGGAAGCGACCCGCAAACAGGTGCGCCAATTGGTGCAGGAAGGGCGCTTGACGGAGGTGTTGAGGCAGCGCTATCCCGATGCGCACGGCATAAAGACCGACAGGGCGCTTTACGAGTTTGTGCTCGAACTCAAGAATGAATACCTGCGCAATGCGCAGCCGCTGAATAAAGTGCTGTATGACAGCAAGATACAGGTCATCAAGCATGCCCTCGGGCTGCATACCTCGATATCGCGGGTGCAGGGCAACAGGCTAAAGAGCAAGCGAGAGATACGTGTGGCGACGCTGTTTCGCGAGGCACCGGCGGAATTCCTGCGCATGATCGTCGTGCATGAGCTCGCGCATTTCAAGGAGCGCGACCATGACAAGGCCTTTTACCAGCTATGCACGAATATGGAACCGGCCTATCACCAGTATGAGTTCGACCTCAGGCTTTATCTCACGCACCTGGATATTTTCAGGGTACCCTTGTGGCAAACCACGGCGGCATAACCGCTGATTTACTTACCAGATTTACACTGGATTATTTGAACGGGATTTGTTTTGACTAATAACGACGTATTACGCAGTATCCGCTACATGCTCGACCTGAGCGAACCCGCCCTGGCTGATATATGCCGGCTGGCAGAGCTTGAGGTTGAGGCCGCCGCCATCAGTAGCTACCTCAAGGCTGAGGAAGAAGAGGGCTATTTGGAATGTCCCGACGAGGTCATGCTCCGTTTCCTCGACGGTTTGGTCATCCACAAGCGCGGCAAGAAAGAGAGCGCAGGCGCTGAGATCAAGCTGGAAAAACGCATGAACAATAACATCGTGCTCAAGAAGCTGAGGATAGCGTTCGAACTGAAGGAAGAGGATATGCACGCCATCTTCGCCAGTGCCGAGCATGAGATCTCCAAACCGGAACTCAGCGCACTATTCAGGAAAAAAGGCCACGGCAACTACCGGGCCTGCGGCGACCAGATACTGCGCTACTTCCTCAAGGGCCTGACCATGAGACTTCGCAAACACTGAGATATGTATTTGTGTTTTTAGGTTTGTTCCAGGCTTAAGGGTTGTTCAAGCCTAGCGTATCCAGCGTTCGTTTGCGTACAGTACCCGCAAGCTCGGCATTGTCGATGAGCGAGTGCTTGTAAGAAGGGATCATTGCCTCCAGCTTGGCCTGCCATTCGCCTGAATCGATGCGTGCGGTAAAGCAGCGTTCAATTACCTCGATCATGGCCTGCACGGAGGTGGATGCACCCGGAGAGGCGCCCAGCAGGGCCGCCAGCGTACCGTCTTTCGCCGCTACGATTTCCGTACCGAATTCCAGTTTCCCGCCTTTTTTGCCGCAGGTCTTGATGATCTGTACGCGCTGGCCTGCTGCGGCCAGTGTCCAGTCTTTTGCATGTGCCTGCGGATAAAATTTACTCAATGCCGCTACACGTTCCTTATGCGACTGGAACACTTCACCGATGAGGTAACGGGTGAGGTCCATATTGCCTAGGCCTGCCAGCATCATGGGCTTCAGATTATTGGATTTTACGGAAGCCACAAGATCGAAGAACGAGCCTTTCTTCTGGAATTTGGTGGTAAACCCGGCATACGGCCCGAACAGCAGGGTGGGTTTGCCGGCGATGATGCGCATGTCCAGGTGCGGGACCGACATCGGCGGAGCACCCAGCTCTGCCTTGCCGTAGACTTTTGAATCGTGCTGGTTCACGACTTCAGGGTTATTGCATACCAGCCACTGGCCGCTGACCGGGAAGCCGCCATAGCCCTTGCTCTCCGGGATGCCGGATTTTTGCAACAGAGGCAGTGCGCCGCCGCCTGCACCCAGGAATACGAACCCGGCTTCGAATTTCTTGAGCCTGCGTGTCGTGTGGTCAAGTACGCGCACATGCCAGCGCCCCGTTTTTGCCTGTTTAAGCGATTTCACCGTATGGCCCAGAAATAGCTCGAATTCCGGCTGGCGTTGCAGCGCGGACACCATGCTGCGGGTGAGGGTGCCGAAATCGACGTCGGCACCATATTCAACGCGTGTAGCGGCGATGGGCTGACTGGCGTCCCGCTCTTGCATCACCAGCGGCATCCATTTTGAGATCACGTGCGGGTCTTCCGAATACTGCATATCCGCAAATAAATGGTGGCCGCTCAGTTTTTTGTGGCGCTTGCGCAGGAATGCCACGTCGGTTTCGCCCCATACGAAACTCTGGTGCGGGGTTCGGTTGATGAATTCACCAGGCTTGGGCAGCTGTTGCTGTTCCGTTAGGTAAGACCAGAATTGCAGGGAGGTTTCAAACGATGCATTGATGGCAAGCGCACGGCTGATGTCCATGCTGCCGCTGGCTTGCAGCGGCGTGTAGTTGAGCTCGCAGTAGCCTGCGTGACCGGTGCCTGCATTATTCCAGCCATCGGTGCTTTCATGTGCCACCTGGTCTAGCCGTTCAATCATGGCGATCTTCAACGATGGATCTAGCTGGTTAAGCAAGGTCGCCAGCGTCGCACTCATGATGCCGCTGCCTACTAACAGGATATCGACTTTGTTTTCTACCATACAGGGCTTTCAACCATTGTTAACCGTATCTTCGTAAATGTGACCGCCCGGCATGATATGCGGCAAAGGCGAATCTGTAAATTGAAGCGCTTACATCATGAAGCCCTTGGAGTGGGATGCCTGTAAATCGCAGGCAATAAAAAACGGCCCCCGAAGGAGCCGTTTTAATGAAGTCTGTCTAACTTATTCTAAAGGCTTAAGCCTTTTGAATGTTTGAAGCCTGCTTACCTT
>JAZKEL010000225.1:0-6262 GCA_040387075.1 Pseudomonadota bacterium | reverse complement strand
ATGCACGCGGCCGCGAAAACTCCTCACCCTCCTCGGTGATCGATCCGCAGACGGGTGTAGCAGCTAACGAATCCGACCATACCCGTACTGACCGGGCCATCACCTTCCGCCAGCCATTGCTCGACCTGCCCACCATTTTTGACTGGAAACGCCGCAAGGAAGTCATCAATGCCAGGGAAGAATCGCGTCGCGGCAGCCAGGGCGATGCCTGGTTATCGACCGTCAGCGCCTATCTATCGCTGACCTCCAGCCGGTTGATTTCCGACTTGTCGCAGTCCTATGAAAGCCAGCTGAACGGCCTGTTCGATTATGTCAACAAACGCGCCAGTGCTGGCGCATCCAGCAACTCCGATCGCGAACGCGTACGTGCGCGTACACTTGCCGCCAGCGCCAGCCGCAGCCAGCAGGAATCTGCCCATGCAGCCGCCAGCGTGGAGTTCATCCGCCTGACTAACCTGGCGCCGGAGCAGATCAAGCTGCCGGACAGGGAAGACCTGGCCGCCATCCCCAACACCGTAGGCGAAGCCATCAAGATCGCCATGGCGAACAGCCCGGACGTGGCTTCCGTAAAAGCGGAAATGAAAGCCGCCGATATCGACCGCAATGTCGCCTACACCCGCTTTTCGCCGCGCTTCGATTTTGAGCTCTCCAAACTAAGCACCACCAATGCGGGCGGACCGGTTGGTTTGCAGGAAGATACCCGTGCTATGCTGGTCATGAACTGGAACCTGCTGGCTGGCGGTGGCGACCTGCAGCTATCGAAAGAGAAGCGCGCCAGGCTGGACGAGGCACGCTACCGCCTGGACGACCTGCAACGCCGCATCACGCAATCCATGATCTCGCAGTACGCATCGCTGGACGCGATACGCAACCAGTTGCTGTCCGGTTATCGCGAACTGAATGCCATCTCGTCTGCCGCCAATTCCATGTCGGAAAAAATGTTCGCCGGCAACCAGTCCCTACTCGACCTGCTGGATGTGTACGACCGCCAATACCAGGCCAGGACGCGTGTCGTCACCCTGCATATCCAGGAAATCGATGCACTATCCCAGATCGACCGCCTGCTGGGCCAGGCAGGTCCATCCTCAAGCACAATAGCTGAAGCCGACATGCCGGCCACCAGCAACCCTGCCCGCACAGGCCAATTGTCACCTGTAACCAAGCCCCAGCCAGCCGCGCCCTCAAATAAAGAGCCGGCGAATGCACTACCGGAAGTATTCCAGCCAGCCGCTGAACCAGTGCAGGTACAACCTTTGCAGGACGAGTCAGACCCGATCATCGCCACTCCCCTGGTCAATCCGGCACCGCCGATTGCGCCGAGACCTTGAGCATAAGGAGGCGCAAGCATGAATATTGATACGGATGAAAGCGGCGGCGCGGACGTATTCTGGCCGGGATACGTCGATGCGGTGACCAACCTGGTGCTCAACCTGCTGTTCGTGGTGGTCATCATGACGGTTGCGGTATTTATCTTTGCCATGGAACTGGGGCGGCGCCACGTGAATGCCTCGCCGCCGACGGAAGTCACCCAGAATGCGGACCAGATCGGCAGCACCAGCAGTAATGCTGTCACCCCGGATAACGTAGAGCTACAGAAAAAGGTAGAGGCTTTGCAACAACAAGTGGCCGCACTGAAGGTAAAAGAGCGAGATGCCCAGGATCTGCAGGCAAGGCTGGATGCGCTGGAAAAAGCCGCGCCCGGCAAGCAGGGCAAGAGCAAGGTAGTGAAAGCTACGGTACGCGATACCCAGCCGGATTCCACCCTGGAGAAACTCAGCAGCGGCCTGGTGGTGGACTTTGTGGACAATGCCATCACGCTATCCGACAAGGAAGCACAGGAAGTACGCGAGCAATTGGTGCACATCGTGAACAGCGGCGGCGCGCAGCTACTGGTCAACGTGCCGACCGGTTTTACCGAAGCGCGGCGACTGGGCTTTTACCGTGCCATGGCCGTGCGCAACCTGCTGATCGATATGAAGTTGCCGGCCGACCGCATCGAGGTTTCGGTGCGTGAAGGCAAGCCGACATCGGATGCATCGCTGGTACTGGTCAGCCCAGCTCAACGATGAGTAATTGCGCACATGGTGAATAGCCGGTAATGGCCAATCCATTGAATATTAGCAACCTTACGCCGCAGCGCATTTTTGTCTTGCTGGTCAGCGCGGGCCTGCTGGCATTCCTGACGTGGTCTGCGCTGTTCAAGGTAGACGTGATCGTGCGCACTACTGGCAGGGTCGTGCCGGCCGGTAAATCGCAGATAGTGCAGCACCTGGAAGGCGGTATCGTACGGACCTTGCTGGTGCAGGAAGGCGAAACCGTGAAAGCCGGTCAGCCGTTGATCGAGCTGTCGGACATCAAGGCGCGTTCCGATCTTGGACAGGACAGGACCAGGCGAGATGCGCTGAGGGGACGGGAAGCCAGGCTGATGGCCGAATCGAAAGGACAAAGCAGTATTACGTTCCCGGACGACATGCGGGACAAGGACATAATAGAGTCGGAATCCACCGCATTGCGCGCCAGGCTTTCGAGGGTGAATGAAGAAGCACGCGTGTTGCGCGACCAGAGTGCGCAGAAGCGCGCGCAGGTAGTGGAGATAGGCAATCGCCGCAGCAACCTCACCACCGAACTGGAACTGGCAAGGCAGCAATACCGGGTGATTGAAGGCCTGAACAAGAATGGCGCGGCATCCAAGCTGGAATTGCTGGATACCGCCAGCCGCATGCAGCGGCTTGAATCGCAACTGAATGAAGCCGAAGCTTCGCTACCGAGACTGAGGGCAGAGCTGTCAGAAACGGATTCGAAGATCGGCGAGCTGTGGGCGCACTTCCGCTCGGATGCCAGTTCCGACCTGACGCAGGTCAGGGCGGAACTGCAGAAATCGATGCTGGAGTTCGAGACCAATGCCGATCGCCTGCAACGCAATATCGTGCGGGCCCCGGTTGGCGGCTTTGTGAACAGGCTGATGGTGGCCACCATCGGCGGTGTGATACGCCCCGGCGAACCGTTGATGGAGATTACGCCGGAAGACGAGTCGGTGGTGGTGGAAACGCGGGCGAGGCCGGACGACCGCGCCAACCTGCGCAGCGGATTGCCGGCAAGGGTGCGCATCGGCGCCTTCGATTATGCGACATACGGCGCACTGCCCGCCAAGGTCACGGAAGTGAGTGCGGATACCTTGCTGGATGAACGCGAAGGCCGCTACTACCGGGTGAGGATAGACGCCGGTAGCGTAAAGGAAATTAAACTGGACAAGAAAGCCGGGCCGATTTTTCCCGGCATGACTGTGACGGCGGATATTGTGGTGGGCAAGCGCACCATCCTGTCGTTCCTGCTGTCGCCCATGATGCGCTTCCGCGACCGTGCTTTCCGCGATCCGCGTTAGCACTGGGATACCGATTCAAAATTGGATAACGATTTAACAAGTACGTTGAAACACAGCATAAAAGCAAACTACTAAGGGCTATACCATGTTCAAGCGTCTGCGAATTTACTATTTTTATACTGCGCTGCCATTCATTTTGCTGCTGCTGGGGGCATTCCTGTTCCGCGAGCAGATCATGAATACATTGCGGGAGAATCCACATCCGCAGATCAACTATGCGATTTTCGTCATTACCCTGGTCGGCGGCATACTGATCCTGAACAACATCCGTCGGTTGATGCGTGAAGGCTCGCGAATCGCGGATTTCACCAACGCAGTGCGGGAAGGCGAAAATGCAGCCCAGCTACAGGACAGGGCGCTGGCTTATGACGCCGATGTCGCGTATGTATTGCGCATGGTAGCCGCTTCCACCGGCCGCAACGTCAGCCACCAGGAACAGATCGCGCTTGAAAACGAACTGAATAAGGCGAATGGCCGTCTGAACAACCGCAACGCCCTGCCGCAGTTCCTGACCAGCCTGCTGGTCGGTATGGGTCTGCTTGGTACCTTTATCGGCCTGTTGGCGACACTGGATGATATCGCCTCTTTAATTTCCAGCTTTTCGACCGTTAACATAGGGGTAGATAACCCGATTGACGTGTTCCGAGATATGGTCGCGCGTATGAAAGCGCCGATGCGCTCCATGGGCATCGCGTTCTCCGCATCCATGTACGGCTTGATGGGTTCGATCATCCTGGGCTTCATGATGGTGTCAGTGCGCCGTTGCCTGCAGGAGATCATCTCCCTGCTGAGCTCGGAAGTCGCCCAGCACATCGAGCAGTCGCTGGCACAGGAAGGATTCGCCTACAGCAAGACCGCCATCGAACAGGCCAAGCTGGAAGTCATCCAGACCCTGGAAGCTGAAGGCCGGTTGGGAATCGGTAATGGCGGTGGCGGCGAAGGCGGCGCGCTGGTCGATCCGGCCGAAGCCAAGTTCCGCCGTGAACTGGCAACCGAGGAAGTACGGATTTTAAGACGCATCGAGGAACGCCTGAGCGAATCCTCGCGCTTGCAGGACAGGTCTCTGCAGGCAGAACTGGATAACTTCAACAAACAGCGCGGCGAGATGATGCGCGCCATGGCCGACCATAACGAATCGGTATCGCAGTTCCGCGGCGAACTGCAACGTGTCGGCCGCCAGCTGGGGACTATCCTCAGCGTGATGGAACGCGGCAATGCGGATATGCTGACGCAACTGGGCGAACACTTCACGGAACTGATCCAGACGGTGGCACGCCAGGGCCAGGATATCTCGAAGATGAGCGACATGATGAACCGCATGACGGACGACTCGATCGAACTGCGCAGCAATATCGTGGATGTCATGGAACGTTTCTCGCCCGCACAGCAACTGGCCTTGATGGAAGGCATGCTGGAGCAGGCTGGCAAGCTTAATGCTACTAAACTGGCTAGCTAGCGATAGTTGCAGCGTTACCTAGGTAAGATTAATAGTAAGTGCACGGATAGCTTAAATAGTTAAGCTAAATGAAGGAGCAAGGAAATGGCTAAAGTTCAGCATGACCCTATCGTAAACGCCGTCCCCACTGCGGAAAAAGAACACATCCAGGTACATAAAGTACAACGTGTGGCGCCGGGTACGGATGGCATGGTCAAGCTACAGGAAGCGCATGGCGCCCTGAAAACGGTGGATATCGCCGACGTTGACCTTGTCCTGGGCTTTGCCGACGGCACCTTCATCATCATCCCCAACGGGGCACTTGACGCCATCGCCGGCACGCCCGGCAAAGTCGCCTTCGCCGACGGCGATGTGGTCGACATGGGCGACCTGTTCAAACTGGTCGGCCACGTTGAAGCCGCCGATGCCGGCAGCCTGCGCATCATCAGCGAAAACATCAATACCAAACTCGCTGCGGCCGGTGAAAGCGACGAAGAAAGCGATGTCACGTCCATCCTGCTTTCACTGAGCCAGCACTCCGCATCGACAGCTCCGCCTGCCCCGCTACCGAAAGCCTCCAGCCTGAGCGCCGCTTCGCCCATCGCCAAGGGCGCCGGCAGTGGCCGCTTCGATACGGAGTCGTTGGATAGCATCGTGCCGCCGCGCATCGACCAACCCACGCAATACCGTGTGGGTGTGAAAGTGCCTGAAATTCTTCCGCCTGGCGAGATCACCATTGGTGTGCCGGATATCCAGGCGCAGCTGTTTGTTTCAAAAGAATTCAAGGTAGACCCTTCATTCCGTATGGATCTGCCAGAGGGCGCTACAGACTCAAGGTCCGAAGCACAGGCAAATCGTGAACAGATCAATGTGACGAATGCAGCGGGTAGCACTATAGACCTCAATACGGATTTTGCCGGTGCAACGCAATGGAGTAAGACGCTGCATCTGGAAATCGCAGGATACGATTCGCTAAATTCCATTTCACTGGGTTTATCCAGCTTATCAAATGGGCCGCTACCTCCAGGTTTTAACCTGACAAACATAAGCGGCGCCAGTGGCACTGTGACATTTGACAACGCTACCGGAACTTGGATGATAAATCCAAGCGCTTTCACACTTCAGCCTTCTGGGGTTTTAGCAGCAGACATCAATGTTTTATACAACTTAACTGCTGATAATTTTCCTGATCCCACCTCTAAGGTATTTCAAATATTAGTGAAAGTGGATGGCGTATCCGGTCAGTTCAATTTCCAGTCCCAAAATACGCTATTCTTCGATTATATTGATCCTGCAACCGATGCGGATTACCTGGGCGTAACCTCCAATGGACAGCCTGTTTTCATATTACCCGCACGCGGGGTCGGCTATGACATCTTTGGCAATGTTGGTAGTGACAACATCAAAGCCGGCGCTGGCCGGGATTACGTCAATGGCGGCGGCGG
>JAZKEL010000224.1:0-6526 GCA_040387075.1 Pseudomonadota bacterium | reverse complement strand
AGGTGTAGGCACATAGCCGCCAGGGCCGCTGCTGGTCGATGCTGCAGGGTCAGCAGCTGGAGCTGCAGGGGCTGCTGTTTCGGCGGGGGCTGTCGCTGTAGTATCAGCCTCAGGTGCAGGTGTCTCTTCTTTTTTGCATGCGCTTAAAAGAACTGCTGTTGCGAACATGGCAACCAGTGTTTTTGACCATACCTTCATATCATTCTCCTAATTATTGTTGATTTGAATTGTTCATTCAGGAATGCAGTATAGTGAGCCCAAAAATTTCACTAAAGTGTTGATTAACTGAAATTAATGTAGGAGCACTCTTACGTTGAGACTGCAGGATTTTAATAACGAGCTTTCTATTTGATAAGCTGGTTCATGTTAATAATTGGCAACAGGATAGCGAGTACTATCGCCAGGACAATAACCCCCATCAAAAGTATCAATACCGGCTCCAGCAGACCGGTCATAACCGCCACCCGGTTTTCCATTTCACGCTCCTGTTGCAGCGCCGCGCTTTCCAGCATCTGGTCGAGCTGGCCGGTCGCTTCGGCACTGGCGATGAGATGGATCAGGATAGGCGGGAATAGCTTACGGGTTTTCAAGGCACGGCTTAGTGGCGTGCCGTCGCGTACCAGCTCGATGGCCTCATCCACCGCAGCCCGCATGGGAAGATTACTGATCGTCCTGGCACCTGCCTGCAGCGCGCTGACGATAGGCACACCGCTACCGACCAGGATGGCCAGTGTGCTCGCCAGCCGTGCGGTGTTTAAGCCGCGCACCAGCGGGCCGATAAGCGCCAGCTTGAGCAGGAATGCATGCCAGCGATATTTCAGCGCTTCATCCGCCAGCGCTTTATTCACTGCCCATATCGTGAAGACCAGGATGACCAGCAAATAAGGCCATGTCATACGCAGAAAATCACTCACGGCGATCAATGCCCGTGTCAGCAAAGGCAATGTTTGCCTGGATTGTTCGAATACGCCCACCACCTGCGGCACGACATACATAAGCAGGCCGGTGATGACCATCAAGGCAACAGCGGTCACCAGCGCCGGGTAGATAAACGCCATCATGACTTTTTGCTTGAGTACGTTGCGCGATTCGGTGTATTCCGCCAGCCGCTTAGTCACACGAGCCAACTCCCCCGACTCTTCCCCGGCATTGATAATCGCCCGGTAAATTTCCGGGAATGCCCGCGGATACTTGCCTAAGGCGCGTGACAGCGTACTGCCGCCCAGGACTTCGGAACGGATGCTGACCAGCATCTCAGTGGTATATGCATGCTCAGACTGCTCGATCATGGCGCTCAATGCCTGCGTTACATTCAAGCCCGCGGTGAGCAAAGTAGAAAGCTGCTGGGTAAGCAGGCTAAGCTCTGAGGACGAAAACGTATGCCTGCCGAACAGCGCCCTGCCGCTAGCTGAGGATTGTGCTTCATCCTCTAGCAGTTCCACCTTCAGCGGCGTCAGCTGCATATCCCGCAGGCGGCTACGGGCCAGGCGTACGGTATCGCCCTCCACGGTACCCTTGCTGACTTTGCCGGTGATATCCAGCGCTTCGAATTTGAAAACAGCCATACTAATTAGTCGCGGGTGACCGAGACAAGTTCTTCTAACGAGGTGATACCCTGCTCCACCCAGCGCATGCCATCCTGCCGCAAGTTGCTCATGCCCTTTTCCGCTGCGTAATTACGCAGCTCCTGTTCGGAGGCCTTGTCGTGCGTCAGCCGCCGTAAAGTGTCATCCATCTTGAGCAGTTCGTAGATGCCAGTCCTGCCGATGTAGCCGCTGTTGTGGCAGTGATCGCAACCGACGGCCCTGTAGATGATGGCGGGCGGGGACGGCAAATCCATCAATGCGAGTTCGGTATTGTCCGGCGCATACGGATGGCGGCAATGCGTGCACAGGTTACGCACCAACCGCTGTGCCAGAACACCGGTCAATGAAGACGCCAGCAGGAAAGGTTCCACGCCCATGTCCATCAGTCGCGCCACCGCGCTTACCGCGTCGTTGGTATGCAGGGTAGCCAGCACCAGGTGGCCGGTCAGGCTGGCCTGCACGGCGATCTGCGCCGTTTCCACATCGCGGATCTCGCCTATCATGATGACGTCGGGATCCTGCCGCAAAATGGCGCGCAAGGCCTTGGCAAAGCTCATGTCGATGCGCGTATTCACCTGGGTCTGCGCTATCTGCGCCAGATCGTATTCGATAGGGTCTTCCACCGTCATGATATTGAGCGCGGCGGCATCCACGCGCGACAACGCAGAATACAGCGTGGTGGTCTTGCCGGAACCGGTAGGCCCGGTGACCAGGATGATGCCGTGCGGCTGGTGGATCAGGCGATCGATATCCGCCAGTGTGGCATCGCTCATGCCCAGGCTGGACAGGTTCATGCGTGTGGAATCTTTCTCCAGGATGCGCAGCACCGCACGCTCGCCATGCCCGGTCGGCAGTGTCGAAACGCGGATATCCACGGCCTTGCCCGCTACCCGCAGGGAGATGCGGCCGTCCTGCGGCAGGCGTTTCTCGGCGATATCCAGCTGCGCCATCACCTTGAGGCGCGACACCATGGCGGAATGCAATCCGCGATGCGGCTCGACGATGCTGCGCATCGCGCCATCAATGCGGAAGCGCACTACCGAACGCGCTTCGTACGGCTCGATATGCACGTCGGAGGCCCTGGCGTGGAGCGCCTGCGTGAGGATGGCGTTGATCATGCGGATGACCGGGGCGCCATCGTCCGACTCCAGCAGGTCCTCTATCTGCGGCAACTCCTGCATCAGCCGCGACAGGTCCACATCGTTCTCCAGGTTACCGGCTAGCGCGGCCACGCCGTCCTGCGAATAGGCCGCGGTGAGCAGCTTATCGAACTCCACTGGGCTGACCATGCTGGCACGCACTTTCACCCCCAGCACACGCTTGGCTTCAGCCAACGTTTCAGCCAGCGCGCCTTCGCGCAGCCAAACCTCCGCCACGTCCTCGGTGAGGCTTTTCAGCACGACGCCCTTGGATTTAGCGAAGGAATACGGGATTAACCTGGCGTTGGTTAGCGGCGATGGGAATGACATGACTCGAAAAATACGACCTTTATTTTATTGGGTTAGCAGGTTTAATCTTTGCGTTTAAATCATCTAAAAGCGGCAGCTAACAAGATAGTTTAATCGCTTTATGTCCAGAAGCACTAAACGTTGATTTTAATGCTGATTTTAATGCATTAATTGGCTAGCCTGACGCTTAAAAGTCATTCATAATTCATCAAAATAAGAATTACATCATTTACTGCTGGCAGCGCTGTTTTGCAAGCATCATAAGTCAATAAAACAGTATGGCAAATATCCATACAAAAAAGACCAATACAAAATGAATATTTCATACGTGCGTTCTGCTGTGCTTTCCCGTGTACTGAAAGCGGCATTGGGGGTAGCAAGTCTGGGGGCCTGCCTTATGCTGGTATGTACATCGGCATTAGCAGTGGAAGACGACAAGATCATGCTGAACTTCGTCAATGCCGACATCGAGTCGGTAGTGAAAGCCATCGGCCAGATCACCGGCAAGAATTTCCTGATCGATCCGAAAGTAAAGGGCACTATCACCATTACCTCGGCCAACCCAATCCCCTCGCCGCTGGCCTACCAGGTATTGCTGTCGGCCTTGCGCACGCAGGGCTTTACCGCCGTGGAAGGCAACGGCATGACGACGATACTGCCGGAGGCCGATGCCAAGATGCATTTCAGCGGGACGTTCGGTGCTAACTCTAAGGTGAGCGGCGACCAGATCATTACCCAGGTATTCCCGCTCAAGTATGAATCTGCAACTTTATTAGTGCCTATCCTGCGCCCGCTGATCTCTCCCAATAACATCATCAACGCCTACCCCAGCAACAACACCCTGATCATCACCGATTACGCGGAAAACCTGAAAAAGGTCAGCAAGCTGATCGCCACTATCGACAAGCCCAGCACCGCGGAAAATGTGGTGGTGAAACTGCAATACGCCAATGCCATCGAGATCGCGCAGACGCTGACCAAACTTTCTGCCGATGTTTCGGCTGGCGGTTCTGCCAGTGCCGATCCGGGCAAGCGCATCATCGCCGTGCCGGATGCACGTTCCAACTCAGTCATATTGCGCAGCGAAGACGACGGACTGATCAACCGTGCCAAGAACTTGATCACGCAACTGGACACGCCGATGAATGCCGGCAACAGCATCCACGTAGTGTACTTGCGTAATGCGGATGCGCGCAAACTGGCAGCCACCTTGCAGGCCCTCATGAACGGTGCTACCGACAGTCTTTCCGCCTACGGTACCCCAGGCACGGTGACCTCCGTCACTGCGGTCACCAACCCCGCCAACCCTGCATTGGCGAATACCCTGCCGAACGGCTACCAGTCGACCACTATACTGCCGGTGCCCAATGCATCGCTCAGCGCACTCCCATTTTCCAGCGGCAGTTCCAGTGCGCCGTCCAACGGCATGATACAGGCCGATAACGCCACCAACTCCCTCATCATCACCGCGCCGGACAACGTCTACAACATGCTGCGCGGCGTGATCGACAAGCTGGATATCCGCCGTGCGCAGCTCTATATCGAGGCGCTGGTGGCCGAGATATCCACCGACAAGGCCTCCGAATTCGGCATCCAGTGGCAGAACATCTCCAACCTGGATTCCACCAGCAGCAATGACGTCAAAGGCTTCGGCGGCACCAAGTTCAACACCAACGGCGCCAGCATCAACAGCGTGGCGCAGAACGTCAATAACGCCAGCAACGGCCTCAACATCGGCATCCTTAAGGGCCAGATCAACGTGCCTGGCCTGGGCGTGATCAGCAACCTCGGCCTGCTGGCACATGCGCTGGAATCCGACAGCAATGCCAATATCCTCTCCAAGCCGAACCTGCTGACGCTGGACAACGAAGAAGCCAAGATCGTCATCGGCCAGAACGTGCCCTTCATCACCGGGCAATACGCGCAGACCAGCATAGGCTCGGTCAACCCGTTCCAGACCATCGAGCGCCGCGACGTGGGGCTCACGCTTCGCGTCAAACCGCAGATATCCGAATCAAAGACCATTAAGCTGCAGATCTACCAGGAGGTTTCCAGCGTGGCCGATATCGTCAACATCGCCGGCATCACCACCAATAAGCGTTCCATCGATACCTCCGTGATGGTCGATGACGGCAGCATCATCGTACTGGGTGGCCTGATCGAAGACCGCGTGACGCAGACATTGAGCAAAGTGCCGTTGCTGGGCGACATCCCCTATCTCGGCACCCTGTTCAAGACCGAAGGCCGCACACACCGAAAAACCAACCTTATGGTCTTCCTGCGGCCCTACGTGATGCGCGACGTGGATGCCAGCGAATCCATCACTAATGACCGCTACGATTACATCCGCAACCAGCAGGAACTCGTCGCACCGAAAAAACACTGGGTATTGCCGGATGTTCCTGCGGTTACCTTGCCGGAAGACAGGAATTCGTTTGTGTTACCGAAAACGCCGGTGAAGCCGGTGGACACAAAATAAACCCGGATCGACTCGCGTAGGGCGGATGAGCATAGCGTTATCCGCCAATTTGGCAATCTTTTACGGCGGATAACGCTACGCTCATCCACCCTACGCCGCATAAATTGGCGATGCCCCTCGACAAATCATTCGAGGGCAGGCTCTGGGAGGCTCATAGATATTGCCTCTCAAGGCATCGCCTTAAAACCTTATCTCAACATATTCTCGTGTAATCAGATCAGCCGTATTTCCTGCTGTTGGATCGGGATCACGATCTGGTGCTCGCGGAAGCTTTCCACGATGGCTTTGTTGATCTGCCCCCTTGCTGCCACGTAATCCGCAACACTGACCCACGGCCTGACCGCGATGTTGATGGACGCATTCGCCAAGGCACTCACCGACACCGCTGCAGGCGGATATTCGAGTACGCCGGCATTCGCTTTCAATACTGCTTTCACCGCATCCAGCGCTTTATCCAGATCGCTGTCGTAATCCACACCCACCACGATATCCAGCTGGCGGATGTTGCCGTAGTTATGCAGTATCTCGCCCACGATCTTGCGGTTGGGAATCACCACCTGCGACTGGTCGTAATGGCTTAGCACCGTGGTGAACATGCTGATGTCTTCCACCAGGCCCTCTTCGCCGATGATGGAGATGTACTGCCCGACACGGAACGGCCGGGTGAATATAATCGTGAGCCCGGCGACGATATTGCTCAACACGCCCTGCATCGCCAGTGCCACGCCTGCACCCGCGACGCCGATGCCTGCGATCAATGGCAGCAACTGGATGCCCAGGTTCTGCAAGGCCATTATGATGAACAGTGCCAGTATCAGGAGTCGTACGATACGCACCAGCAACAGCCGCACCGGCGGCTCCAGGTTGAATTTGACCAGGCCTTTATCCAGCAACTGGCCGATTGATCTACCCACGAATACGCCGGCCGTGATGATCAGGATGGCCACCAGCACCTTGGGTCCAAACTGGATCGCGATGTCGATGGCTTGGCGCTTGAGGTAGTCGAGGTTTTC
>JAZKEL010000223.1:0-7210 GCA_040387075.1 Pseudomonadota bacterium | reverse complement strand
ATACCAGCAGCAGCAGGTTGCCCAGCAAACCGAATTCCTCGCCGAATACTGCGAAAATAAAATCGGTGGTGCGTTCCGGCAGGAAATCCAGCTGGGACTGGGTGCCCTTGAGCCAGCCTTTTCCGGCGATGCCGCCGGAGCCGATGGCGATGGTCGCCTGGATGGTGTGGTAGCCGGCCCCCAAGGGGTCTTGGTGCGGGTCGAACAGGATCTCGATACGCTTGCGCTGGTAATCGTGCAGCATGGACCAGAAAATGGGCGCCATGACCGCCAGCGATACCGCCGCGCCTATCAGCAGGCGCCAGCTCAGGCCTGCCAGGAACAGGACATAGAAGCCGGAAGCCCCGATCATCAGCGAAGTGCCGAGGTCGGGCTGTTTCATGATGAAAGCGACCGGAATCGCCAGCAGCAAGCCGCCCATGGCGAAATTGCGCAAGCGGAAGCTGGCCTGCTGCCTGGAGAAATACCAGGCCAGCAGCATAGGCACGGCGATCTTCATGATCTCGGAGGGCTGGATACGCACGCCCAGATGCAGCCAGCGCCGTGCGCCGTGGCTGATCTCGCCGAACAGGGCCACGCCCACCAACAGCAGCATGCCGCCCACATACAGCGGTAGCGCGATGCGCTCCAGATGCTGCGGCGGGATATTCGCCGCGACCCACATGATGCCGAGCGCCACCACGATATTGGCGAATTGGGAGCCGACCCGCTCGAAGCTCTGGCCGGAAGCGCTGTACAAAACGAACAGGCCTACTAATACCGTAAAGAACAGGCAGGCCATGAGGAAGGGGTCGATGTGCCGGACCAGGCTTTTCCAAAGGTTTCTAAACATATGCCTTCCCGGTCATGTAGATGCTAATCATGCAGATGCTCCTCCAGTACCTGCTCCGGCGTGGCGGTTCCTGCCGATGCTGCGTCGGGCACCACAGGCGCTACAGCGGTTGCCGGCATCTTGCCCAGCAGGTAGTAATCCATCACCTGGCGGGCGATGGGGCCTGCCGTCGAGCCGCCATGTTCGCCGTTCTCGACGATGATGGCCATGGCAATGGTCGGTTCCTCCGCCGGTGCGAAGGCGATGAACAGCGCATGGTCGCGATGGCGTTCGTCCAGCTTGCTGGCATTGTATTTCTCATTCTGGCGTATGCCCACCACCTGTGCCGTCCCGGTTTTGGCGGCGACGCTATACCCCGCATTGGCGCCCACGGCGGCGGCAGTACCGCCCGGCATGGTGACGCCTACCATTCCTGCCTTGACGATCTCCATATGGCTGGCCTGCAGCGCCACCCTGTCCACGGTCTCCAGCGGCAGTGGCCGCATCACGCCGGTGCTGTTGGTCTGTATGCTGGATACCAGGTGCGGCCGCATGGCCACGCCATTGTTGGCGAGTATGGACGTCGCCTGCGCCAGTTGCATGGGAGTGACCAGGGTATAGCCCTGGCCGATGCCGACGATGACCGTTTCGCCAGGATACCAGCGTTGTTTCCAGCGCCGGTATTTCCATTCCGGCGTGGGTAGCAGGCCGCCGACTTCGCCCTTGATGTCCAGTCCGGTCTTTTTGCCGAAGCCGAAATGGCTGACGAACGAGGTCAGCCGCTCTATCCCCAGGTCCATCGCCAGGCCGTAGAAAAACGTGTCGCAGGAAATGGTGATGGCGCGCTGGATGTCCACCTGGCCGTGGCCCGAAGGCTTCCAGTCGCGGTAGCGGTGCGAACTGCCGGGCAAGGTGAAGAAACCGGGATCGCTGATGCTGAAAGGCGGTTCACGCTTACCGTTTTCCAGGCCGGCCATCGCCACGAACGGTTTGAAGGTGGAACCAGGTGGGTAGATGCCGCGCAAAGGGCGGTTGATCAGCGGCTTGTCAGGCGAGTCGTTCAACGCTTTCCAGCTTTCCGAGTCGATGCCATCGACGAAAAGGTTGGGATCGAAGCTGGGTTTGCTGACATACGCGAGAACTTCCCCATTTTTAGGGTTGATCGCTACCAGCGCGCCGCGGCGCTGGCCGAAGGCTTCCTCGGCGATGGCCTGCAGCTTGCTGTCGATGGACAGGATCAGGTTGTCGCCAGGTATGGGCGGCGTGCTGGAAAGTACCCGCACGGCATGGCCGTCGGCATCGATCTCCACCTGCTGGAACCCGGTGACGCCATGCAGGGCGCTTTCGTAATACTGCTCTACCCCGCTCTTGCCGATATGGTCGGAGCCCTTGTAGTTGGAAAGCTCTTCGGAGGCCTGCAGGTTGGCGATGTCCGCATCGTTGATGCGACCGATATACCCCAGCATATGCGCACCGAGTTCGCCCTGCGGATAATGCCGGAACAGCCGCGACTTTATCTCCACGCCGGGGAACCGGAAGCGGTTGACCGCAAACAGCGCCGCCTCATTCTCGTTAAGATGCGTCCTGATCGGCACGCTCTCGAAGCTGTGGCTTTGCGTGCGCAGCTTGTTGAAACGCTTGCGATCCTGCGAACTGACTTCCACCAGTTTGCCCAGGTCGCTGATGAGCGCATCCACATTCTTTACGCGTGAAGGCGTGATCTCAAGCGTGTAGACGAAAAAGTTATGGGCCAGGATCACACCGTTGCGGTCCAGGATCAGGCCGCGATTCGGCACGATGGGCACCAGCGAGATGCGGTTGCTTTCGGCCAGCGTCTGGAAATAATCGTGTCGCGACATCTGCAGGTAAAAGAACCGGCTCGCCAGCAGGCCGAAACAGATCAGGACCAGCAGGATGGCAGCGCCCAGGCGCAGGCGGAAATTATGCTGCTCCAGCAGGTGGTTGCGGATCTCCGAGCGCGACATCATGGGTTAAACGCCGCCATGCGAGGGGTTATCAATGCCAAGTTTCATCACTCAAGATACCGCCATCAACGCTTGCTGGCATGGCCGTCGATGTCGATGCGCGCAAATATCACCAGTTGCCACAGCACGATGCCGGTGACGCTCGGCAGGAAATACACCCAGCCCGGCCCCTCGCCATCCGCAAACAGCTTGAGCACCAGCAATGTCGCTTGTGTCATCAGCAGCAATACGAAGACGTAGGCCGCCTGCTGCCAGATATTGAATAGTGCCAGGCGCCGCTGATACAGCACTGCGAAGAAGGCGCTCAGCGCATAGGCCAGGGCATTCTGTCCGAACAGCCCCCCGGTCGCCACGTCTATGAGTAAACCAACCACCCAGGCCGTGCCGATATTGCAAAGCTGCGGTGCACGCAACACCCAGAACACCAGGGTCAGCAGCACGAAATCCGGGCGTAGCATGAGCGCATACCCGGACCAAGGCAGTATCTGCAGCAGCAGGGCGATAAGCAGGGAGATGTAGACGTTGCCGATTCTAATGGTTTGCATGCGGCTCACCAGGATTGTTGATTGCCGGACCAGCGGCTGGTTTAGCGGCTAGTTTAGCCGCTGGCGCAGGGGTAGCACTTGCGCCAGCTTGGACTGCAGGTTTTTGCGCTGCTGTTGTTGGCCCGTTGTTGGCTGGTTCAGGCATGGCCTGACCGGGTTTGGTGGCAGCGGGTTTGACTGGGGCCGGTTTCATCGGCTCTATCTTGAGCGGCTTGGCGGGTTTCTCAGGTTTAGCTGCTTTCTTGTCTGTCGCGGCTTTCTTCTCCATGGCAGGTGCATTGCTAAGGGGCGTGCCGCTTGCATTTTCAGGTGCTTGCAAACCTAGCAGCAATACCTGCCGCTGGTTCTCGATGCCGGCAACCGGCTTGCATACGATATGGGCGAACGGTGAGTTGGCATTGCTGCTGACGCTGACCACTTCCGCAACGGCCAGTCCCGTCGGGTAAATGCCGTCTATGCCGGAAGTCACCAGTTTATCGCCCTTGCGGATGTCCACGTTGGCCGGCAGGTAAGGCAGGTCGATGGTGGTGTCGCGCCCATGCCCGAATGCAATCGCGCGCAGGCTGTTGCGCTCGATCTGGATGGGGATGGCCAGCTCCTTGTCGGTGATCAGGGTGACTTCGCTGCTGAAGGGATACACCCGGGTGACCTGGCCGATGACACCGGCTCCGTCAATCACTGCCTGGCCCGCGACGATGTCCTGGTTTGCACCCAGGTTGACGATGATTTTATGCACGAAAGGGTCGCGCCCCATGTGCAGGATCTCGCCGAGCTTGGCTGGCTGGCTGGTGCTTTTGGCGGCTCCCAGGAGGTTGCGCAGGTTGGCATTCTCGTTTTCCAGGGTGCGGAAGCGTTGCAGTTCGGCGCTCATCAGTAGGTTTTGCTGGCTCAGCTGCTGGTTCTGTTTCAGCAGCGTATTGTGGGTGCTCAGGTATCGGTCAGTATCGCGATAGGCATTCAGTGGAGCATTAGCGACCAGTTGTAGCGGGTGCAGCATCGACATGAATGCCTGGCGCAATTCAGTCAGGTAATGCAGGCGCGAGTCGGTCGCCATCAGGGTGATCGACAGCGCCGCAAATATCACCAGCTTGGTGAAGGGGCTGGTGCCGCGTACGAAAAATGCCTGCGTCTGCTGGGGATGGATGGCACGGCGCATTTATTCGCCTGCTTTCATGACGTTGCGGGTATTGGCTTTTTTCATGGAGTGAAGCTCAACTGCATTAAGCCTGACTTTCGTTATGTTGCTGTAGTGATTGCTGTGATTCGACGCTGCTGATACTCAGGCGGCCAATATAAAGCAGGCCGTAAAAACGGCCTGCAGTTCGATGCATATCAGGACTTAAAACTTACTCCTGGGCAAAGATTGCGCCCAGCTTGTCCATCTCTTCCAGCGCACGGCCGCTGCCACGGGCGACACAGGTCAGCGGGTCTTCTGCCACCACCACCGGCAAACCGGTTTCTTCCACGATCAGGCGGTCCAGGTTGCGCAGCAATGCGCCGCCGCCGGTCAGTACCATGCCTTTTTCGGCGATGTCTGCGCCCAGCTCAGGAGGTGTCTGCTCCAATGCGGATTTCACTGCACCGACGATGGCGTTCAACGGCTCGGTCAACGCCTCCAGGATTTCATTGCTGGAGATGGTGAACTTGCGCGGCAGGCCTTCTGCCAGGTTGCGGCCGGTGACTTCCATTTCCAGCACTTCGGAACCGGGGAATGCGGAGCCGATCTTTTTCTTGATCAGCTCGGCGGTCGGCTCGGAGATCTGCATGCCGTAGTTACGGCGGATATAGTCGATGATGGCCTGGTCGAATTTGTCGCCGCCCACGCGCTCGGATTTGGCGTACACGATACCGCCCAGCGAGATCACGCCTACTTCGGTGGTGCCGCCGCCCACGTCAACCACCATGGAGCCGGTGGCTTCTGCTACCGGCATATCGGCGCCGATGGCGGCTGCCATCGGTTCCTCGATCAGGTAAACCTGCCTGGCGCCTGCGCCGATGGCCGATTCGCGGATGGCGCGGCGTTCTACCTGGGTGGAGCCAACAGGCACGCAGATGATGATGCGGGGGTTGGGGGAAAACCAGCGGGATTCGTGGATCTTGCGGATGAAATATTTGAGCATCTGCTCGGTGATGGTGAAGTCGGCGATCACGCCGTCCTTCATCGGGCGTATGGCCGTGATGTTCGCAGGCGCTCGGCCCAGCATGCGCTTGGCTTCGATGCCGACCGCCAGGAGTGTCTTCTTGCCTGCGGGTCCGCCTTCCTGGCGGATGGCGACGACGGAAGGCTCATCGAGGACGATGCCTTTGCCGCGTACGTAGATCAGGGTGTTTGCTGTGCCAAGGTCGATGGCGAGGTCATTGGAAAAATAGCTATTTAAAATACCGAACATTGTTTTTGTATCCTGGGCTTTCTGCTGCGACTGCGTTTAGTGGCGGCTGAAGATGTGCATAAAATCAAGTTATAATACCCTATATAGTCTCGAAATTTAAGACCGATTTGAAAATTCCCGATCGGCCTGGCTTGAGTTTGAGCTTTCATTAAAGCTTTCAATAAATAGAGGATAGGTAAATGTCTCTAAGCAGTTCCGACGTTAAGCGTATCGCACATCTGGCGCGTATCGAAATCAGCGATGCCGAGGTGGAAGTCACGCTGGATAAGCTCTCCGGCATCCTCGGCCTTATCGAGCAGATGCAGGCGGTGGATACCACCGGCATCACGCCCATGTCGCATTCCCAGGATGTAGTGCAGCGACTGCGCGACGACGTGGTGACCGAGACCAACCAGCGCGAAGACTTCCAGCAGAATGCCCCGGTGCTGGGCAACGGTTCGACCGAGCAGGCAGTACGAAATGGCCTGTACCTGGTACCGAAGGTAATCGAATAATTAACCAGATCCATTACTGGCAACAGTACCGTTCAATATTACTGAATACCCAAAAAAGAAACAGCCTTCGATGATGAACAAAAGCCTGAAACAGCTTGGTGCCATGCTCCAGGCCAGCGAGATTTCCAGTGTCGAACTGACGCAGGAATACCTGAACCGCATCCACACGCTCAACCCCGAGATCAATGCCTTTATCACCCTGGATGAAGCCAGGACGCTGGCGCAGGCGAAGGCGGCAGATGCGATCCTGGCGGCCGGTAACGCGACCGCGCTGACCGGCATCCCCGTCGCGCAAAAAGACATTTTCGTGGCCAAGGGCTGGAAAACCACCTGCGGCAGCAAGATGCTGGATAACTTCACCGGGCCTTACGACGCCGGCGTTATCGAACGCTTCGACGCCGCCGGTGCGGTCAACCTGGGCAAGACCAATATGGACGAATTCGCCATGGGCTCGTCCAACGAGACCAGCTATTTCGGCAAGGTGCAGAATCCATGGGACCGCAGTCGCGTGCCCGGCGGCAGCTCCGGCGGCAGTGCGGCTGCCGTGGCGGCCCGGTTGTGTGCGGCTGCCACTGGCACCGATACCGGCGGCTCCATCCGCCAGCCGGCCTCGCTGTGCGGCCTGTCCGGGCTCAAGCCGACTTACGGGCTGGTATCGCGCTACGGCATGATCGCCTTCGCATCCTCGCTGGACCAGGCCGGCCCGATGGCAAAATCCTGTGAAGACATGGCCTTGATGATGAACGTGATGACGGGCTTCGACGAGCGTGATTCGACCAGCCTGGTGCGCGAAAAAGAGGATTACACGCGTGATCTTGTCAAGCACGAGTCTGCAGACAAACCGCTGGCCGGGCTAAAAGTGGGTTTGCCCAGGGAGTATTTCGCGGAAGGCCTGAATGCCGATGTCGCCAGGGTGATCCATGCCGCCATCGACGAATACCGCCGGCTGGGGGCTGAAATCGTCGATATCAGCCTGCCCAATACC
>JAZKEL010000222.1:12281-18663 GCA_040387075.1 Pseudomonadota bacterium | reverse complement strand
GATTGCGCGTCCATTGATATCATGGCAGCTATCATTACATCGTGTCGCCAGAACCTCTGGCCTGCCGCAATACAGCCTGGAACGCCTCACCATCAAACTCGCCCAAAGCCTCATCGTTTCGGAAAATCTTGCGGATCCGTTCAAGTACGTGATTTCAGTACGCGCCATGTGCGACCTGACCGCACGTGCCGGCGACCTGGACCAGCGTTTCACGCCATCTCCCACTGCGCTAGAAGGCATGATGGGGCATAACGCGGTGACCTCGCGTCGCAATTCCAGCTACGAAACCGAGATCACGCTGACCGGCGAATACCGCAATATCTTCATCCGCGGACGTGCTGACGGATACGACCCCGAGCTTAACCAGCTGGAAGAGATCAAGACCTATAAAGGCCATCTGGACCACATGCCGGAGAACCACCGCAACCTGCACTGGGCGCAGGCCAGGATCTATGCTTACCTGCTGTGCCAGGAACGCGAACTGAGCGAAATCAATGTGGCGCTGGTGTACTACAACGTCTCCAGCAAGAATGAAGAAGTACTGAGCGAGCTGTATAGCGTAGAAGTACTCGAAGCCTATTTCGCCGGGCAATGCCAGAAACTGCAGACCTGGGCCGACGCTGAAGTAGCACACCGCCAGGCCAGGAATCTGCAGCTGGAACGGCTTGTGTTCCCGCACCCCACCTTCCGCACCGGCCAGCGCCAGCTATCGGAATCGGTCTACAAAACCGTCAAGCTGGGCAAGGCGCTGATGGCGCAGGCCACGACCGGCATCGGCAAGACGCTGGGCACGCTGTTCCCTTTATTAAAAGCCATGCCGGACAAGAAACTGGACAAGGTATTTTTCCTCACGGCCAAGACGTCCGGGCGCAAGTTGGCATTGGACGCCCTGACGGTGATCCACGACGCCAACCCAAAGCTTAGGCTGCGCAAGCTTGAGCTGGTGGCGCGTGAAAAAGCCTGTGAATACCCGGATCGTTCCTGCCATGGCGATTCATGCCCGCTTGCCAAGGGCTTCTACGACAGGCTGCCGGCCGCCAGGCTGGATGCGCTTTCCCAGGGCATGATGGATAAGGACACGCTGAAAGCCGTGGCACGTAGCCATCAGATCTGCCCCTATTACCTGGGACAGGACCTGGTGAGCTGGAGCGACGTGACGGTCGGCGATTACAACTATTATTTCGACCTGTATGCCGTGCTGTATGCCGGTACCGCCATCAACGAGTGGCGCGTGAGCATCCTGGTGGACGAAGCGCACAACATGATCGAACGCGGCCGCAAGATGTACAGCGCCGAGCTCGACCAGGTCGCCTTCGAGCATATGCGGCAGGCCGCGCCCAAAGCACTCAAATCCTCGCTGGACAAGCTGAGCATGCATTGGAGCCGGCTGGAGCAGGCGCAGGAAGCCTTGTACGAAGTGTATCCGGCCATCGACGAGGAGTTCCAGTTCGCACTCCAGCGCGTGGTGACGCGGATCACCGACTACCTGGCGGAACACCCGACCAACAACGACGCCACATTGCTGACCTTCTACTTCGATGCCCTGCAGTTCGCCACGCTGGCAGAATCGTTCGGGCCGCACTCCATGTTCGATATCACCCGCACTGAAAACCGCCACAGCCTGCTACAGCAGAATACGGCCCTGTGCATACGCAATATCGTGCCGGCCCCTTTTCTCAAGGGGCGCTTCGAGGCTGCGCAGTCATCTACCCTGTTCTCGGCCACGCTGAGCCCTTCCCATTTCTACAGCGACATGCTGGGCATGCCGGACAAGACGCCGTTCATCGACGTGCAATCGCCCTTCAGCGCAAATCAATTACAAGTCAATGTGGTCGACCACATCTCGACGCGTGTCCTCCGCCGCCGCTATTCCGTCATGCCGATTGCCCAGCTGATGGCGAGGCAATACCGTGCGCGGCCCGGCAATTACCTGCTGTTCATGAGCAGTTTCGATTACCTGCAACAGGTGTACGAGGTATTCAGTGAACGCTTCCCGGAGATACCCGTGCGCCAGCAGACCAGGATCATGAACGAGGCCGAGCGCGAGGCATTCATCGGCAGCTTCACGGAGACCTCGGAAGGCATCGCCTTTGCCGTGCTCGGAGGCTCGTTCGGCGAGGCCATCGACTTGCCAGGTGACCGGTTGGTGGGCGCGTTCATCGCCACCATTGGTTTGCCGCAGATCAATGAGATCAATGAGCAGATGCGTATCCGTATGGAAGCAATCTTCGGTTCAGGCTACGAATACACCTACCTTTATCCCGGGCTGCAGAAGGTCGTGCAGGCGGCAGGACGCGTGATCCGTACCCAGCAGGACACCGGCGTCATCCACCTTATAGATGACCGCTACACGCAGGCTGACGTCATCGACCTGCTGCCGAAATGGTGGAAGATCGGCTCCTGAAACCCGGTTTGCCTTGTTTCATCCGCGTGACCGGATAGACGGTTTTGGTCATGCATTCCCTACCGCGGAAATTTTCTTCGCTATCCCCTCAAAAAAGGTATAAATTGACCGTTAGATACATTTAGTTACAAATATGTAAACGAGCTGTCACCGCTGCATACTCCAGGCCGGTTACTTTGCGACCTGGTCAAACTATAAGAGAGTGGCAGGAAGAGAGTGGCAGGCTCGCAAAGCAATAAGCTGAAGGGGGTTATGCTTATGGAAAATCTATCGGTCGAGGAAGTTTTCTACAAAAAACTTCATAAGCTGACGTTTGCCTTCGAGTTCATCGGCGATGCGGTATTGCTGATCAACCAGACCGGGCATCTGTGCTATGCCAACCCTTCTGCATGCACGATGCTTGGGTATTCCCACGACGAACTGCTGAAGATGGATTACCGTAAGTTAAAACCGTCGTTCACTACTGCCAGGTGGAATAAATACTGGCAAATGATGACCAGCTCCGTCACCTCGGATTTTGAAACCTTCCAGGCCACCAAGCATGGCGATATCCTCACGCTGGAAGTCGTCGCCAGCCATATTTCCCATGAAGGCCATGCCTACATCGTCGAAGTCATGCGCGATATCACCCAGCGCAAACTGCACGAGCAGGCACAACTCAACCGGGTGCTGGAGTTCAGGACCCTGGCTGAGAACTCCCCCGATATCGTGGTGCGCTACGACGAAAACTTGAACAGGCTATTCAGCAACCCGGCGTATGACAAGCTGCTGCTCGGCAAAAAAAAGAAGCCCGGGCAGAATGAGATATGGTGCCCCACTAACATCAGCCAAACCGAATTCGGTACCAAGCTTGAGCATGTGATGGCCAGCGGTGATGATGAAACCATACAGCTGGAGTGGCTGGCGGACACGGGTGAACTGATCGCCCTGGTGGTAAAAGTGGTAGCGGAATACGACACCTTCGGCAAAATCATCAGTGCACTGGCGATAGGCCGCAATATCAGCGACCAGCGCAAAGCGGAGATGGAGTTGCGGCAGCGCGAAGGATACATGCGCACCCTGCTGGATAACTTCCCCTTCATGGTATGGCTGAAAGACACCGAGAGCAGGCTGCTAGCGGCGAATACGGCCTATGCCAAAGTGGCCGGCGTGAGTTCCACCCAGGAACTGGAAGGCATGACCGATTTCGATTTCTTCCCGCATTACCTGGCACAGCAGTATGTGGAGGAAGACAAGGAGACCATGCGCACCGGGAAACCCCTGGGTACTGTCGATGCGTTACGGGATTCCGAAGGCAATTACGTGTGGATCGAGACCTATAAATCCGCACTCATCAATGACGGCCACGTCCTCGGTACGCTGGGGTATGCCAGGGATGTGACAGACACCCTGCAACGCGAACGTGAATATCATTCGCTGATCGAGAACTCCCCGAATTCCATCGTGCGTTTCGACCAGGACTGCAAACGCATTTTCCTCAACTCGAAGGAAATCGAATACTACGGCGTCACCCAGGAATTCCTGATGGGGAAATCCCCCACCGATTTTCCCGGCGGGCCTTCTGCCGAAGAGTATGAAAAGCATATCCACGAAGTCTTCCTGCATGGAAAAAACAAGAGCGTCGACCTGTACTGGCATTCCGGCGACGGCCAGCACCGCATCCTGCATTCCCTGCTGGCGCCTGAGATCGATGCTGCCGGTCGCGTGATTTCAGTGATCGGCATGGGCCAGGACGTCACCGAAACGGTGGAGAACCAGGAGCGTATCCACCACCTGGCGTATTTCGACTCATTGACCGACCTGCCCAACCGCGCATTATTGCAGGACAGGCTGAACCAGCGAACTGCAGAAGCCAGCCGCCACGCCTACCCCTTCGGGCTCATGATGCTGGATCTCGACCGCTTCAAGGAAATCAACGATACCCTCGGCCATGCCATGGGCGACGCCCTGCTGTGCCAGGCAGCCAGGCGCCTTGAAACCTGCGTCCGCAGCTACGATACCGTCTCGCGGCTCGGCGGCGACGAATTTGCCATCCTGCTGTCGGAAATACGCGAACCCGAAAATGCCAGGAATGTGGCCTACAAGATCATCAAGGCGTTTTCAGAGCCCTTCAATGTCGCCAGCAGGGAGTTTTTCATCACCGCCAGCATCGGCATCGCGGTGTACCCTTCAGACAGTCAAAAGGTGGAAGACCTGCTGAAGTATGCGGATTCCGCCATGTACCAGGCCAAACGCCTGGGCCGCAATAATTTCCAGTTCTATTCGGCAAGCCTGACGGTGCGCGCTTCGGAACGGCTTATCCTGGAAACCGCATTACGCACCGCATTGCAGAAAGAAGAGTTCGAGCTGTATTACCAGCCCCAGGTCGACCTGCAGACCCGTGCCATCGTCGGCGTCGAGGCATTGATCCGCTGGCACCGCGGCAATAGCATGGTGATGCCGGATAAATTCATCGGCATCGCCGAGGACAGCGGACTGATTGTCGGCATCGGCGAATGGGTGATCCATACCGCCTGCCGGGCGGCCGTGGAATGCAACAGCGGCAGGCAGCAGGCGCTGGCCTTTGCCGTTAACCTGTCCACCCGGCAATTCGTGCAGAAGGACCTGGTGGCGATTATCCAGAGCATCCTCAAATATACCGGCTGCAAACCGGAGTGGCTCAAGCTGGAGATCACCGAGAGCCTGTTGCTGGAGGACAGCGAAGCAATCCATACCATGCTGCAGACGCTGCATGACATGGGTTTATGCATTTCCATCGACGATTTCGGCACCGGGTATTCGGCATTGAGCTACCTCAACCGTTTCCCGGTGAGTCAACTCAAGATAGACCGCTCCTTCATTAAGGACATTACCGTCAACCCGGAACGCGGCCTCATCGTGCAGGCCATCATCTCCCTGGCGCATAACCTGAAAAAGAGCCTGGTGGCCGAAGGCGTCGAAACCATAGAACAGGCAGATTACCTTGCGCGTATGGGTTGCCCGCAGGCGCAGGGCTACCTGTTCGGCAAACCCATGGCCTATGCCCAACTGCAGGATTTACTGAAGAGTCGGCTGTGATCCGTCGCGCGTAACAGGTTTAATGACCGCGAAGTATTCCCAAGAATAGGTAATCGCTGTTATCGTAAGTACTCTCCTGGATCAGTATCTACCCCGAAAAACAGCCGCCGCCTATGTCTAAGCAACCTGGATCCACACCCTCCGACCCGGCTCACCCTGCATTGCCGGTCAAACCGTTCAACTCCATTGCAGAAAGCCGTCGGCACCAGATATTCCCCACCCTTAACGTAACGCAGTACGAGTTGCTGAAGCAGTACGGCGACCATGTGGCATTCCGCAAGGGCGATATCCTGTTCAGCGAGGGCGAGCGCCATATCCCCATGTACGTGATCATTTCCGGCGCAGTCGACATCGTGCGCAACGGGGTGAATGGCCCGCACCTGGTCACCACCCATGGTCCCGGAGTATTCACCGGCGAAGTGAGCACATTGGCCGGCAGGGCCGCCATCGCGACTGCAAAGGTAGTCGAAGACTGCGAAGTCATCGTCATCAATGAAGCCTCGTTACGCACGCTGGTGATCGCGGAAGCGGAGCTTAGCGAAACCATCATGCGCGCATTCATCCTGCGGCGCGTCGCATTCATCGAGGAAGAGCACGGAGGCGTCACCGTCATCGGTGCGCAATCGTCCGCTGAAACCACCCGCCTGCGCGAGTTCCTGTCCCGCAATGCCCATCCGGCGGCGTATTTCGATATCGATATCCATCCCGAAGCGGAAAAGCTACTGGCACAGTTCGGCGCCACGAAAGCCGACATCCCGGTGGTCATCAATGCACAGTCCGAGATGCTGAAGAACCCGTCCAACCGGGCGCTGGCGGACCTGATCGGCATCAGCCCAGACCAGCTCAATGGGCGCGAGTTCGACCTGATCGTGGTGGGCGCCGGCCCAGCAGGACTGGCCTCTGCCGTGTACGCATCCTCGG
>JAZKEL010000222.1:256-12271 GCA_040387075.1 Pseudomonadota bacterium | reverse complement strand
ACCGGGCGGCCAGGCCGGCAGCAGTTCCAAGATAGAAAATTATTTCGTCTTTCCCACCGGCATCTCCGGCCAGGCACTGGCAGGCCGCGGCATCTCCCAGGCCCGCAAATTCGGGGCTGAGGTGGCAGTCCCGGTGGAGGTGACCAAGCTCACCTGCAGCGGTTTGCAGCACGCCGGCAGTGCCAGGCAATTCAACATCCTGCTGGATAACGACGAGATGGTGTACGCAAAATCCATGGTCATTGCCACCGGGGCACGCTACCGCAAGCCCGACCTGGCAGGACTGGAGCAGTTCGAGGGGCGCGGCATCTATTACGGCGCATCGTTCATGGAGGCCACCTTCTGCACGCAGCAGGAAGTGATCGTCAATGGCGGTGGCAACTCCGCCGGGCAGGCGGCGGTTTTCCTGGCACGGCACGCCAGGCATGTGCATATCGTGGTGCGCGGTCCTGGGCTGGCCGCCAGTATGTCGCGTTACCTGATCCAGCGCATCGAGGCATCCCCCAATATCGAATTGCATACCGATACCGAAATCGTCGGCCTGAACGGCACGACCAGCCTGCAGTCTGTCCAGCTCAAAAAAGCAGGCCAGGCCGTGAAAGAATTGGCCATCGCCCATGTCTTCCTGTTCCTGGGGGCCGAACCCAACACCGGCTGGCTGAGCGACTGCGTCAAGCTGGATGACAAAGGCTTCGTGCTTACCGGTCAAGAGGCACAGGATAAGGATTGGCCGCTGGAACGGGCGGCGTATTTCCTGGAGACCAGCCGCCCCGGCATATTCGCCGTCGGCGATGTGCGCAGCGGTTCGGTAAAACGGGTGGCGGCGGCGGTCGGCGAAGGCTCAGCGGCCATCCAGACCCTGCACGCATACCTGGCTTCTTGAAAAAATCTTACCTGCGACTGCCATGCACACCATCGACATATACATTACCTCCGACTTCATTTGCCCGTGGTGCTGGATCGGCTACAAAAACCTCAGCATCGCCGTCCAGAAAGCAGGCTTGCAGGATGTGGTCAAACCTCACTTCCTGCCGTTCGAGCTCAATCCGGATATGCCGACAGAGGGCATAGACAGGCGAGAATACCGTGTCCGCAAATTCGGCACATGGGAAAACGCCCACGAAAAAGACCGCACCCTGGTAAAAGCGGGCCATCTCGTCGGGCTGGAATTCAATTACGAATCGATTGCCCGCACACCTAATACCAGGGCGGCTCACAGGCTGATGGGGTTTGTGCAGGGAAAGGATGATGGGAACGCGGCCCTCTTATACGAACGTCTTTTTTCCGCTTACTTCAATGAAGGCAAAGATACCGGAAACATCGAAGTGCTGTCCCAGCTGGCTCATGCGGTCGGATACGATCGCCAGGAAGTGGAACGCTACCTTACCGGCAATGACGGTGATCAAGAAACCGTCGCCGCACAACAGCTTGCGGTCAACAAAGGCATTGTTTCCGTGCCGTTTTATGAGATGGAAGGCCATGCACTGAGCGGGGCACAGCCGGTTTCCGCATTTACGGAAATCCTGCTATCGCGCTTGCACACCGGGTTTTAGGCAAACACCAGCCAGCGAACCTGTGTATATGGCAGTCCCGCTCTACATTTAGTCCATCAAATATTCTGAACATGTCGTGCTGAATTTTCCGTTTTTATTTTAATTTACTAACGCGCATACTTTGCGCAGTCGATGTACTACTACTGCTTTGCAGATGAGCATGCGCATGAAAACATCCATAAATAAAGATATCGATACCGCCATCGATACAAAGGCGGAGCGGTACACACGAACTGCCATGGGCCTGCACTGGGCCATCGCCCTGCTGATTTTTATGGCGTTCCCATTGGGGCTGTACATGCACGACCTGCATCTTTCGCCACTGAAGCTGAAGTTGTATAGCTGGCATAAATGGATAGGCATCACGGTGTTCCTGCTGGTCGTATTGCGCGTACTCTGGCGCACAACGCATCGCCCGCCTGCCTTACCCGATATTGCGCAATGGCAGAGAATTTCCAGCCACATCACCCATATGCTGCTGTATGCATTGATGATTGCGGTGCCGCTATCCGGCTGGCTGATGAGCTCGGCCAAGGGATTCCAGACCGTGTGGTTCGGGGTGTTGCCGATACCCGACCTGATCGGCAAGGACCGGGAATTAGGCAAGCAGCTGGCGACCGTGCATGCCTTATTGAATTACAGCATGCTGGTGCTGGTCGCCATGCACATCGCTGCGGCGCTCAAACACCACTTTATCGACAAGGACAGCGTGCTGCGCCGCATGCTGCCTTTTCAAACAGGGAAGTAAGGACGACACCATGATGAACCACTATTCGACCATCCACTGGACCAGGAAGGCTGCCATGCTGACGGGTTTACTGTTCGTTGCCGGCAATGCCGGGGCCGTTGAGTTCAACCAGGTGTTGACTGATAAAAGCACGGTCAACTTCGCCTACAAACAAGTCGGCGTACCCCTGGAAGGCAAGTTCAAAAAATTTGCATCACAGATTAACTTCGACCCGGCAAAGCCTGAGGCTGCATCGGCGAAATTCGATATCGACGTCGCCAGCATCGACACCGGTTCAGATGAAGGCAACGAAGAGGTCGTGGATAAGGAATGGTTTAACGCCAAGACCTACCCAACTGCCAAATTCGTTTCCACCGCCGTCAAGCCGCTGGGTAATAACCGTTATGAGGTGCAGGGCAAGCTCACCATCAAGGGTAAAACCCTGCCGGTTTCCGCCCCCTTCACTTACAAGGCGGCCGCAGCAACGGCGGTATTCGACGGCGCATTTGCCATCAAGCGCCTGGATTACGCCATCGGCGAAGGCGAATGGACCGATGTCAGCACCATCGCCAATGACATCCAGATCAAGTTCCACATCACAGCAACTAGCAAGAATTAAAAACCTTAGTATTTTTATGCTTTAGCAATAAACCACCGAGCAATAACCACTGATAACTAACCAAGGAATTACCATGAAAAAACCTGTACTCGCTTCACTCGTTGCTGCACTCCTCTTTTCCGTAAGCGCGTTCGCTGCCACGGAAACCTACAACATCGACCCTAGCCATAGCATGCCGCGCTTTGAATACAGCCATCTGGGTTACTCCATCCAGCTGAGCCGTTTCGATAAGACAACCGGCAAGATCGTACTGGACCGCGCTGCAAAAACAGGCAGTGTGGATGTGGTGATCGATGCCACGTCTGTCAATACCGGCTATCCGCTATTCAATAAGCATATCCAGGGAGAGGATCTTTTCGATACCGAGAAATACCCCACCATCACCTTTAAATCCACTAACGTAAAATTCGACGGCGATAAGGTCTCCTCGGTCGATGGCAACCTGACAGTGAAGGGCATCACCAAGCCGGTGACGCTGACCGTGCTGTCGTTCATGTGCATGCCGCACCCCATGCTGAAGAAAGAAGCCTGCGGCGCGACTGCGACTACCAAGATCAAGCGCAGTGAATTCAATGCCGGCAAACATGCACCTTATGTCGGCGATGAAGTCACGCTGACCATACCGGTAGAAGCCGTTAAGGAATAAATTTAAAGCATCATCTGTTTCAAACATGCCAGGTGCGAATGCATCTGGCATTTTTTATTCTGCTAAGTCCTCATCCTCCAGTTCGTCTTCTTTTAGTTCTCCTTCTTTTGGTTCGTTCCGGCCTGGTTCGGCTTCGTTTTCGTCTGCAAATCCAGTGCTGCGAGATCTTCGTCCGATAATTCAATACCGGCGGCGGCCACATTCTCTTCCAGATGCCTGACCTTGCTGGTGCCGGCAATCGGCAGCATGACGGGGCTACGCTTCAGCAGCCATGCCAGCGCGACCTGGCCCGGCGTGTTGCCGTTGTTTTTGGCGATGCTGTCGAGCAGGGAACCGGGCTTGGCCAGGCTGCCCGACGCCAGCGGGAAGAACGGGATGAAGCCTATGCCCTGGGCTTCGCAAAAATCCAGCATTTCCTCCCCTTCCCTGTTCACCAGGTTATAGGGGTTTTGCACGGTCGCCACGGTGAAATACTTCTGGGCGGCGGTCACTTCCTCCACCGTCACTTTACTCAAGCCCACCTGCTTGATCAGGCCCTCCTCCTGCATCTGGCGAATCGCGTCGAACTGCTCGTCCCTTGGCACTTTGGCGTCGATACGATGCAACTGCCATAGATCGATACTATCGACACCCAGGCGGCGCAGGCTCATCAGCACGCATTGCCTCAGGTATTCCGGCCGCCCTAATGCCATCCATATATTCGGTCCGTGGCGGGTAAAGCCGCCCTTGGTCGCCACCAGTATGGCGCCGTAAGGATGCAGGGCTTCACGTATCAGTTCTTCACTGATGTCCGGCCCGTAGCTGTCGGCAGTGTCGATGAAATGGATGCCCAGTTCGGGCAGCCTCCGCAATGTCCGCAGGCACTCCTCACGGTCTTCCGGCTCGCCCCAGATACCGGGGCCGGTGATGCGCATGGCGCCGTAACCAAGCCGGTTGATGGCGATGTCGCCGATGTTGAACTGGCCGGACAGGGATGCATTGGTCATGTTGGCTCCTTAAGGGTATTGAACGAATTATAGAACCGGCAATGGATCCGGCCTGGAGCGGTGTATGCGCAACACCAGGAAGGCGGCCACGACACAGAGCAAGCCGGAGATCATGGTGGCTACGGTATAGGTACCGAGACTGCTGCGCAATATGCCTGCCATCAGCGCTGCGGAGGCCGCGCCCAGTTGGTGGCCTGCGACCACCCAGCCGAAGATGATGGGGGCGTCCTGTGCACCGAACACCTCATTGGTCAGCCTGACGGTAGGCGGTACGGTCGCGATCCAGTCCAGGCCGTAGAACAGCGCAAAAATCGGCAGGCCGAAATAACTGAAGCCGAAGGCATACGGCAAGAAGATGAGTGCCAGGCCGCGCAATCCGTAATACCAGAACAGCAGGATGCGGTTATTGTAGCGATCCGACAACCAGCCGGAAGTGGTCGTCCCGATCAGATCCAGGGCACCCATGGCAGCCAGTATACTGGCGCCTTTCACGGCATCCATGCCGTAGTCGCTGCACATGGCGATAAAATGCGTGCCGATATAACCGTTGGTGCTGGCGCCGCAGATAAAGAAACTGAAGAACAGCAGCCAGAAGTCGCGCACTTTTGCCGCACGTCGCAGCGCCTGGAAGGCAATGGCTACCGGATTCTTGCGTGCTTCGACATACGTCAGCGCAGCATCAGCCGGCTCGCCATACAGCGGCAACCCTACACTGGAAGGTCGCTCCGGTAGCAGCAGTAAGGCAAGCGGCAATATGAGCGCAACGGCTATCGCCACAATCAACACAACCGGTTGCCAGCCGTATTTACCGACGATACCTGCCAGTAAAGGCAGGAATACCAGTTGCCCGGTAGCCGTGCTTGCCGTGAGGATACCCATCGCAAAACCGCGCTTCTCCTTGAACCACCGGCTGACGATGGTTGCGCCCAGGGTCATCGAGGTGACGCCGGTCGCCGTACCGACAATCACTCCCCAGATGGCCCACATCTGCCAGCTATGCCGCATCAGGCTGGATACCGCCACCGCACTTGCAAGCACGGCGAGCGCGGTCAATACCGTAGGCCGTATCCCGAAACGCTCCATGGCAGCTGCGGCAAAAGGCCCCATCAGCCCGAACAGGGCCAGGTTGATGGAGAGTGCCAGTGAGATGGTCGTACGATCCCAGCCGAATGCCTCTTCCAGAGGGATCATCAAGATACTTGGTGTAGCGCGGGTGCCGGCCGTGACCAGCATGATGAGGAAAGCGATGCCCACTACCACCCAGGCATAGTGAAACCTGCCATTGATTGCATTCCTTAGTTTCATCGTGACTGCTAGCATGGGATTCTCTGGAGGATGATTGTTACCGGTCGGTAACAGTTGCTTGCAATGATATGTACCGAGCGGTAACATGTCAACCATTCATGGAAAAATACAATGCAACCAGATAAACCGAATCGCAGGAGAACCGTAGCCAGTGGCGATGCGCAGGCGTTGTTGCTGAAAGCGGTGGACGAACTGTTCTACCAGGAGGGTGCGCGCGCCGTAGGCGTCGAGGCGGTGATACGCAAGGCCGGCGTCAACAAGATGTCCCTGTACCGCCAGTTTGCGTCCAAGGATGCCTTGCTGATGGAATATCTCAAGCGCCGCGATGAACGTTACTGGCTTTACATAGAAGCCAGCCTGGCCAAGCATGACGGCCAACCCAGGAAACAGTTGCTGCAGGTATTCACCGACTTCGTTGAACGCGCCGCCAAAAGCGATTATCGCGGCTGCCCCTTCGTGAATATCGCAGTGGAATTCACCGATGCCAGCCACCCCGCCCGCATCCTGGTGGCCGAAAACAAGCAGCGTCTGCTGGCACTGTTGAGCAGGCTAGCGGAAGCGTCCAAGGCCAAAGACCCGCCATTACTGGCCGCAGGCATGGCGCTGCTGCTGGAAGGCGCGTACACCGCTACCCAGACCTATGGTTTCGGCAATGACCTGATCCGGCAACTGCCGACGCTAGCCGAGCAGATGATCGCGCATGCCTGACCTGTCGATCCAGGCAAATGGATATTTGTGTGGACGCCAGCCAATAAAAAGCCCATCCGGCAAGCTGCGGGATGGGCTTTTAAAAGCTTATCAGCTTACTTCTTTTTATGATGCAGGTTGGCTGCGATGCGCATGCGCAAAGCATTCAGCTTTATGAAGCCGCCGGCATCCTTCTGGTCGTATGCGCCCTGGTCGTCCTCGAAGGTAGCGATAGTCGAATCGAACAGCGAGTCGGTTTTGGAGTCGCGCCCCGCCACGATCACATTTCCCTTATACAGCTTGAGGCGCACCCAGCCGTTGACTGACTTCTGCGTATGGTCGATCAGTTTCTGTAACGCCAGCCGCTCCGGGCTCCACCAGTAGCCGTTGTAGATCATGCTGGCGTAACGCGGCATGAGGTCATCCTTTAAATGCGCCACTTCGCGGTCCAGCGTGATGGATTCGATGGCCCGGTGCGCTTTCAGCAGGATGGTGCCGCCAGGCGTCTCGTAACAGCCGCGCGACTTCATGCCCACGTAGCGGTTTTCCACCAGGTCTAGCCGGCCGATACCATGCTTGCCGCCCAACATGTTTAGGGTTGCCAGCAGTTTATGCGGCTTCATCTTCTTGCCGTTGAGCGAGACAGGGTCGCCGTGCTTGTATTCGATATCCAGGTACTCGGCGGCATCGGGTGCTTTTTCTGGCGAAACCGTCCAGCGCCACATATCCTCTTCGGCTTCCGCCGCAGGATTCTCCAGGTGGCGGCCTTCGTAGGAGATGTGCAGCAGGTTGGCATCCATGCTGTACGGGCTACCGCCCTGCTTGTGCTTCATCTCGACGGGGATGCCGTGCTTCTCGGCATAGCCGAGCAATTTCTCGCGACTCAGCAGGTCCCATTCGCGCCACGGGGCGATGATCTGGATATTGGGGTTCAGTGCATACGCGCCAAGTTCAAAACGTACCTGGTCGTTGCCCTTGCCGGTCGCACCATGGGAGATGGCGTCGGCATTGGTCTCGCGTGCGATCTCGATCAGGCGTTTGGCGATCAGCGGACGTGCGATGGAAGTACCCAGCAAGTATTCGCCTTCATACACCGTATTGGCGCGGAACATCGGGAACACGAAATCGCGCACGAACTCTTCGCGCAGGTCGTCGATGTAGATTTCCTTGACGCCGAACATCTTGGCTTTTTCGCGTGCCGGCTCAAGCTCTTCACCCTGGCCCAGATCCGCGGTGAAGGTCACCACTTCGCACTGGTATTCATCCTGCAGCCATTTGAGGATGACGGAAGTATCTAACCCGCCTGAATAGGCAAGCACGGCTTTTTTGATTTTACTCATGACTGATTACTCTCTTGTCTGACTACTAATTAACAGTTAACGCTATATCCGATTAACCAGCAGGTGCTTAATCGGTGAATAATTCGAATGCCACCAGGAAACTGACGAATACCATGATGACCATGCCGACCAGGAACAGGCGGTCGGCATACCGTTCCGTTTTCCATAAGGCATCTTTATGGCGGATGGCCCAGTACGACAGCATGGTGCTTGCCATAAACGCCAGGCCATCGATGGCCAGCAACTTGTCCGCCCAGGATGAAATTGCATTCTTGGGCGCGAGCTGGATCACCGAGATGACCGTCATGCACACGCCCACCATGGTCGCTGCGACAGGCAATATATGATTGGAAAGACTGCTGACCGGTTTTTCCAATCAGGCTTCCACTTTGCCGAGCATCAAGTACTCCATCAGCGCTTTCTGCACATGCAGCCTGTTCTCAGCCTCATCCCACACTACGCTGTGCGGCCCATCGATGACTTCCGCTGCTACCTCTTCCCCACGGTGCGCCGGCAGGCAGTGCATGAACAAGGCATCGTGGCGTGCCACCTTCATCATGTCGGCATCCACCTGCCAGTCGGCGAAATCGCGCATGCGCTCTTCGTTCTCGGCTTCGAACCCCATCGATGTCCATACGTCCGTGGTCACCAGGTCGGCGCCCCGCGCTGCCTCCATGGGATCGGCAAACTCTTCGTAATGCTCATGCCCATACAGGCCGGCTCGCTCCGGCTCCACTTCATACCCGGGCGGCGTGGATACATGCACGTTGAAATCCAGCACTTCCGCCGCCTGCAGCCAGGTATTGCAGACGTTGTTGGAGTCGCCTATCCATGTAACGGTCTTGCCCTGGATAGGCCCGCGATGCTCGATAAAGGTGAAGATATCCGCCAGTATCTGGCAGGGGTGGTATTCATTGGTCAAGCCGTTGACGACAGGTACGCGCGAGTTGGCCGCAAAGCGCTCGATGATCTCCTGTTCAAACGTGCGGATCATGACGATATCGCTCATGCGTGAAATCACCTGGGCCGCATCTTCAACCGGCTCGCCGCGCCCTAGCTGGGAATCACGGGTATTCAGGTAAATGGCCGAACCGCCGAGCTGCTGTATGCCGGCCTCGAACGAAAGGCGCGTGCGCGTGCTCGCCTTCTCGAAGATCATCACCAGGGTACGGTCGGATAAGGGCCAGTACTGCTGGTAAGACTTGAACTGCCTCTTGATCCAGGCTGCGCGCGTAAAGATATGATCCAGCTCGTCGCGGGTTAAATCCTTGAATTGCAGAAAATGTTTAATGGCCATAATTTTAAAATCGTCCAGCGTATATCTGCTGGACGATGTCCTGTGAGCTAAAAATCAGTTAGCTAAAAACCTCTTGATCAGGGAGCCCAGCGTATCCACCAGGTGCTGCGCTTCTTCCTGGTTGATCACCAGCGGCGGCAGCAAACGCACTACCTTATCCGCGGTCACGTTGATCAGCAGTCCGGCTTCCAGCGCTTGCTTGACGATATCGGAACACGGCCTGTCCAGTTCAATGCCGATCATCAAGCCGGCATTGCGGATTTTGACCACGCCCTTGATACCTTCGAACTGTTTCCTGAAGCTGTCGCAGATCCAGTTGCCCATCCGCTCGGCATTTTCCCGCAAACCATCTTCTTCGATAGTGTTCAGTGTGGCGTACCCTGCCGCAGTCGCCAATGGATTGCCGCCGAAGGTAGAGCCGTGTTTTCCGTAGGTAAAGGTATCGGCAGCCGCGCCGCGTGCCACACAGGCACCGATAGGCACGCCGGATCCCAGGCCTTTGGCCAGGGTCATGACATCAGGAAGGATACCGCTATGCTGGAAGGCAAACCAGTTGCCGGTACGGCCGATGCCGGTCTGCACTTCATCCAGCATCAACAGCCAGCCTTGTTTATCGCATATCTTGCGCAATTCCTGCAGGTAGCCGGTCGCGTCATGCGGGATATTGATCCCGCCCTCGCCTTGCACCGGTTCCACAAGGATGGCGACCACATTCGGGTTATGCTCCGCCACCAACCTGACAGCTTCCAGGTCATCGAAAGGCACACGCACGAAACCACTTACCAGGGGTTCGAAACCTGCCTGCGTCTTGCGGTTGCCGGTGGCCGACAATGTGGCAAGGGTGCGGCCATGGAACGCTTTTTCCATGACGATGATTTCAGGGTTTTCAATGCCCTTGTTATGGGCATACAGGCGTGCCAGCTTGATGGCTGCCTCATTGGCTTCGCAACCGGAGTTGCAGAAAAATACGCGATCCATGCCGGCAATTTCGCATAACTTGTCGGCCAGGCGTTCCTGCTCGGCGATGTTGTATAGGTTGGAGACGTGGATCAACCGGCCGGCCTGCTCGCTGATGGCCGCCACCAGTTTAGGATGGGCGTGGCCCAGCCCATTCACTGCAACGCCGGCCAGGGCATCCAGGTAACGCTTACCCTGGTCATCCCATAGCCATACGCCTTCGCCTTTTACGAAGGTAACGGCTTGCCTGGCGTAGGTATTCATTAAATGTTGTGACATAAGTCCTTACTCGAATCAAAACGGCAATTGGTAAACGTCGGCTGGACGATGAAGCCTAGCCAGAACCTGCCCATAAAAATAAAAATGGCGGCTATGCCGCCATTGAGCATAACTACCCTCTGTTACAGGCCGATGGCAGCTTTATGCGTCAACCCGTTTGCCATAAAAAACAGCATGGGGATGGACAGCATGGCATTGGTTCGCGATGCCAGGAAGGCGACACGCCTGGCCCTGGCTTTGACATCGTCTGTCGCCGGCACTATGCCCAGTATTTTTTTCTGGTTAGGCCAGATCAGCACCCATACATTGAACAGCATGATCGTGCCCAGCCATGCGCCTATGCCGATGCCTGCATACGCCGGTTGCAAGGTGAACGCGGCAGGCAGGTTAGGACCCAGCAAGCCCGCACCTGCTACCCAGGTAGCAATGGCTGCCCAGCGGAACCACAACAGGGCTCGCGGCGCCACATGGCGGGAAATTCCCACAGCGGTGCCATCTGCCGTTGCGTCTTTCAGCGCGGGCACCTGCACAAAATTAAAGTAATACAGCAAACCGACCCAGGTCACCCCGGCGATGACATGGAACCAGCGCGCTACTCCCAAACCCAGCCCCGCGAAAACATCCATATGCTTAAACCCCCGCCACGATGAAGTTTTTGAGGAACACGTATAAAACGACAGTCAGCACAATACCGGAAATGATGGTGCCAACTATTGAATCCAATGGATTTTTCACTGATTACCCTTGCCAGAAAACGGTTTGCGTCAAAAGGGAGGAGCGTAGCGTAAAACAGGCCAATAAGCAAGAATAGCAGGCTTCCCCTTCACTTCCCAGGTCTCGCGCCGGGGCTCGTACATCGATAAAAATTTCCCGAAACCAGCCCTGCCAACCACAAAATTCACTTGAAAAAATTTTGTGTTCGGGCAAAATTCCATGCCCCCGATTCGCTTTTGTCCTGATTCAACCGATCTAATTGATTCAACCGACCTCACGACCGTACTCTTAGCGAACCGTACTCTTTGAACCATATTATTCACCCGATATGCTGATCTACTCGTCATGGCTTCAATAGCGAAACTTAACCCGGTAACTAATCCGGCAAAAGCGCAAACCGCCCAGCTGCCGGTCGCCTGGTACACCGACCCGGCTATATACCGGCTGGAGCAGGAGCATATCTTTGCGTACGCCCCGCGCTATATCGGCCATGAACTGATGGTGCCCGAACAGGGGGATTTCCATACGCTGGACTGGATGAACCATGCAAAAGCACTGGTACGCAATGAACATGGGGTGCAACTGATCAGCAATGTATGCCGCCATCGCCAGGCCGTCATGCTGGATGGCCGTGGCAATATCCCCAACATCGTTTGTCCTTTGCATCGCTGGACATACAAGCTGGACGGCGAATTGCTCGGTGCGCCGCATTTTCCCCAGAAACCATGCCTGCACTTGGAAACCACAAAATTACAAGCGTGGAACGGCCTGCTGTTCGATTCAACCCGCAATGTCGCCAAAGACATCGGCGGGATACCCGCGCTGAAAAAATTCGACTTCACCGGCTATAGGCTGAACCGGGTGACGATCGAGGAATACGACTTCAACTGGAAGACCTTTATCGA
>JAZKEL010000222.1:0-214 GCA_040387075.1 Pseudomonadota bacterium | reverse complement strand
CTATCAGCGCTGGCAGGAGCAGGTCATGACCTACTCCGCGAATAAAGTACCTGAACACGGCGCGATCTGGATGCTGTACTACCCGTTCCTGATGGTCGAGTGGTACCCCAATGTGCTGGTCGTCTCCCATATCATCCCGCGTGGGGTAAACGCCTGCAGCAATGTAGTAGAGTTTTATTACCCGGAGGATATCGCCTTATTCGAAAGCGAGTTC
>JAZKEL010000221.1:0-6516 GCA_040387075.1 Pseudomonadota bacterium | reverse complement strand
GTGCAGTCCTTCGCCCAGGCCCGCCAGCACTTCTTCGGCAGATGCCATGGCGATGGCCCAGCGCAATTGTTCGTCGCTGGCATCGGGGGATGCCAGCCGCAGGTTCACCGCCAGCGTTTCCGAGAACAGGAAGCCTTCCTGCGGCACTACGTGCACTTTATGGCGCAGGTCGTCCAGTTGCAGGTGGCGCACATCCAGCCAGGCCCTGCCGCTGGTTCCCTTGCTATTCCCGGCATCCGGCTGGCTTTGGCTGGCGAGCAGGACCTGGCCGGTACTCACTTCCGCCAGGCGCGGCAGCAAGCTGCACAAGGTGCTTTTGCCGGAGCCGGTAGCACCGACCAAAGCCACGATCTCGCCAGCTTCTATATTGAATGTGCAATTGCGCAACACGGCGTTACCGCCGCCGGGCGGCAACACCGTCACTTGGTTGAAGTGGACGGCGACAGGCCCATCGCCCAGCGTCTGCTCGCCGGACTGTATCCTGGGCACCGCATCCAGCAGATCCCATATGCGTGCGGCAGAAGAGCGGGCATCGGCGAATACTTGCATAACCCGGCCTACCCCTTCCACCCGGAACACCAGGGTATTCACCATGAGCAGGGCCGCGAGCAGCTCACCCAGGTTGAGCTCGCCCAGCGATACCAGGTGCAGGCCATAGCCCAGCACCCACACTTGGCCCAGGGCCACCACAAACTGCGGCAAAGGAATACGTGATGCCGAGTAAGACAAGGCGTCCAGGGCCTGCTGTACAAAGCTGAGGACATGGTATTCAAAACGTGCGATGCGCACCGGTTCCAGCGCGAAGGCCTTGATGACGCGCACGCCGTTCACGCCTTCCGTCAGGTCCTGGTTGACCGCATCGAACGCCTTGCCGACAGCGCGATCAAGCCCCACTAGGTGATCCGTCTGCCGGATCAGTATGCCGAAGCCGGCACAGGTCAGTATCAGGGGCACGACCCCCAGTCCCGGGTGGTACCAGAACAGGAACCCCATCGCGGCGATGACCACAAACGACGTATCCACCACCTGCCGCCAGAAACTGATGAGGGCATCGCGCAACTTGTCGGCATCGCGGGTGGTGCGGGTGACGATTTCGCCTGCGCCGTGTTCCCAGTGGTAAGCCTGGTCCAGGAGTTGCACCTGCACCAGTATCTTTTCACGCAGGTGCCCCAGCAGGTCCTGCTGGATGACCAGCGAAAGCCAGCCGACGAAATATAACAAGACGGCACGCCCGAACGCGACACCGACAATGACCAGCAGCCAGTGCCAGGCAATAGTGGCATCCAGCCCTGTCGCCGTCCTGACGATGGCGGCACCGGTTTCTACTTCATGGATGGCTTTTGCAATCAGCGATTGCTGCCATGCCAGAGCAAAGTTGATGAATGCGAATAATCCGGCAGATAGCCAGAAGCGGATCGGGGTACGGCGGTACAAAAACAGGCAGCGTAATAATGGGTAGGATTTGAGGTTCAGGGGTATTTTCAAGTGAAGCTTTCAGGCCGGATTTAAAAGTAACGCCAAGGCAATGCTTTTGTAGTTAAGCCTGCGCAATGCTGTGCCGGCTATCGCATAGAAACCAGCACACCTGCGCTGGCTATGTGCGCAGATTGCGCCAGCGGAAAAGGTACGCTCCCAGCCTGCCGATCAGGAAGTTCATCGAGAATCCAAGCGCGCCGATGAGCAGCGTGAGGATGATCAGGATGTCCATGCGTGAGGTCGATTGTGCATTCATCATCATGTTGCCCAGGCCCGCGCCGGCGTTGAACAATATCTCGGCTCCGATGGTAGAAAGCCAGGCGAAGGCCAGCGCGAACGACAGGCCAGTGAAAATGTTGGGCAATGCGGCCGGCAACAGGATAGTGAAGAAACTGCGCAACTTGCCGAGTTTGTACACATCGCCCACTTCGCGATACTTGCTTTCTACCTGGTTGATGCTTTCGTAGGTGGCAAGCACCAGCGGGTAGAACGACGAAATGCACACCATCAGCAGCTTGGAGGTATCGCCGTTGCCGGTCCACAGGCTGAACAGCGGTACCAGGCCCATCAGCGGCACCTGGCGGATGATATGGTAGAGAGGTCCTACCAGCGTATCGGCGATGCGCGATGTCGCCATCAGCGCACCGACGGCGAAACCGATGCTGCCGCCGATGGCGAGCCCGGTCAGGGCCCTCAGCACACTGGCTTGCAGACTCTGCTGCAGTTCGCCGGTCGCCGTGATCTCCAGCACCGCAGCGTATATCTGCTCCAGCGAGGCAAAGGCATACGCATGGTTACTGTCGGTGCGCGACATGAGTTCCCACACCAGCAATATCGCCAGGGGGACTACCCACCCGAGCAAGACATTGAATGACTTGATGCCGGGCACTCTCATTTTGGTGACCCCGATTTTGTTGTAAGTAGCCATGTTATTGAATATCGATGAATGAATGTTCTATGAGATCAATGTAGGAAATCAACGCGCAGTCCGCCAGGGGATGAGGTTGACTTCGCCCCACTTGAAGACGCGGTCGATGGAGAATCCGATCAGGCCGGTCAGCACGACGCCCACCATCACGATATCCAGCCTGAACATCTCCCTGCCCATCTGCATCATCTGGCCGATGCCGCTGTCCGCTGCAAGCAGTTCGGTCGCCACCAGCACTGTCCATGACCGTGAAAAGGCGATGCGCAAGCCTGTCAACACAGGCGGCAGTATCGCCGGGAAGATGACTTTCCTGTACAGCGTCCAGGTCGGCAGCTTGTAAATCTGCGCGACTTCGAAATAGTTACGCGGCAAGCCCTTTGTCGCTTCGTACGAAGCCAGGCCTACCGTGAAAAAAGCGGCTTTAATCACCAGGGCGATCTTGAACACCTCATCCACGCCAAGCAATAGGATAAAGATGGGGATCAACGCGATGGTGGGTATCTGCCTGACTGCCTGGAAGGTCGGCAGGAAAAACACTTCGACCTTCCTGGACAGCGCCATCAGGATGCCGAATAGGATGCCCGCGAAGGCACCGGACGTATAGCCCAATGCCAGGCGGGACAAACTGTCCTGCAGATGCTCTTGCAACTCGCCGCTGGCGACCAGTTCCCTGAAGCTGGTCAGCACGGCAAGGGGCGACACCAGCAGTTGCGGTGAAAACCATTGCATATGCGTGACCCATGCCCACACCAGCAGCAACGCTATCGGCGAAATGAAGCTTGCCAGGCGCCACCTGTTATCGAACCAGTATTTCGTGTTCACTCTATCCCCGGAATTCGCGAATGCTATTCAGCTTGCGTGATGACCGCGAGCCTGGTGATACCTGCACGCTCGATAGACGCCATCACTTTAGCCACGGTGCCGTAGTTGACGGACTCGTCGGAACTCAGGTGCAGCGAGAGTTCCGGGTTGGCAGTGTGCAGCCTTTTCAGCTCCTGCTCCAGGCGGCTGACAGCAAACTCCTGCTTATCCACATACACTTTGCCCTCGGCATCCACACTCACCGTGACCGGCTTTTTAGGCTCAGCAGGCTGGGTAGCGGCCGTCTTGGGCAGATTGACGGTGATGGCGTTATTAAGCACCGGGATGGTGACGATGAATGCCACCAGCAGCACCAGCATCACATCCACCAGCGGCGTGATGTTGATCTCGCTGAGGACTTCATCCGCCTCTGTTGTCGATGAAAATGCCATTATGCGAGCGCCTCTTTTTTCAGGTTAACGACGGAAGAGTTGGTATTGACACTGCCTTCGCCGGATGCACGGGTATCCGTCCTCGGCTGCAGCACTTTCCCGCGGAAGGACACTTTACGGGACAGGCTGATCAGGTCTGCGGCAAAATCGTCAAGGTCGCCGCTGGCCAGTTTCAACCGACGGATGAAGAAGTTGTACGCCAGCACGGCAGGCACGGCGACGGCGATACCGAGACCGGTCGCCACCAGCGCTTCACCGATCGGGCCGGCCACCACTTCCAGGCTGGCAGAACCCAGTGTGCCGATATTCTTCAGTGCGTTCATGATCCCCCATACCGTACCGAACAGGCCGACAAAAGGCGATGTGCTGCCGATACTTGCAAGCACGGCCAGGCCGCTATCCAGCCGACGGCGTTCCCGCAGGATTTGCTGGCGCAACGAACGCTCCAGCAGGTCCTGGCGGTCGCCGCTGTGTTCGAGGTCATGCGTGTCGTGGTTATCGGAATCGCGCAAGGCATGGAAGCCGGCGAGCGCTACCCGTGCAGCCGGGCCTTCCTGGTTCTTGAGTTCCGCAGCAGCCAGCAGGCTCGGGGCACCCCAGAATGCAGCACGGAAGCGCTTGTTCTGGTAGCTGGAACGGAAATTCTGTACGCCCTTGATCAGCAGCAGCGTCCATGTAACGACGGAGAATGCGATGAGGGTCCAGAGGACGGCATCGACGATAAGGGAGGTAGAGCTTGAAGCATTGAACATAATTGTTTCCTTGTTAATGAATACGGATGTCTAAAGCTATAACTGGTAGGGATTACTTAGCCAGCTTGAATTCGATGGGCACGGTCGCCCAGCCGTCGATGGCCGTACTGCCGCGCTTGGCAGGGGCGAATGTCCAGCCCTTGACCACTTCGAGCGCAGCCTCGTCCAGGGTCTTGCGGCCGCTGGACTGCTTGAGCTCGACGTTGCCTGCCTTGCCGCTGGCCAGCACGCGTACCCGCAATACCACTTTGCCTTCCCAGCCCTGGCGCTGGGCAAATGCCGGGTATTCAGGCGGTGGATTGTTCAGGTAACCGGCGTAGCCCGATGCTTCGGTCACCGGCTCTTCCTTGACCACCGGCGGGGCGGGCGGAGGGGTGGGTTCCGCGACCACGGGCGCAGGGGTATGCTGGGCCTGGGTATTTTCCTTGACCGTCATGTCGTCAGGCTTGATATCCGGCTCCGCTTCCCTGGTTTTCAGCACAGGGGCCGGTTTTGGCGGCGGCGGGATCGCTTTCTTGATCTCAGGCTTTGGCGGAACAGGTTTAGGCGGCTCAATCTTCGGTGGCGGAGGCGGTGGTTCCGGCCTGATGAATTCCACAAGGACTTCATTTTTCTTTTCCGGGATCAGCACAGGCTCACTATGGAACCTGAGATAGGCGCTGACGGCAGCGGCATGCGCGACGACCACCAGCACACCCAGGATGGCGTAATCGCGGCGACTGAACCCTTTCGGCTTGTCCAGGGAAGTTAAGCGCCTTGCCCGGAAAAAATAATCGGCGTTATCGTTGACGTAAGCCCTGGACACGGCTTCCCTTACCGGGAAAAAACTGTCGGGATTCAATAAATTCACTGTTGGCTTCAATGCAATCGACATAGCACCTCCTTTTCCACAAACTCGTTAAACGCTTAATAAATATAAAACTGGATAAATAAAAACTAGATAAAATCGGTCAGCACATCTTCCTTGATGCGCTGGAATTCAATAGAGGCCCGCTGCCTCGGGCGCGGCAGCTGTACCGGTACGATGCGCTTGATACGGCCGGGATGCGATTGCATCACCACCACGCGGTCGCCGAGGAAAACCGCTTCCTCCACATCGTGCGTCACCAGGATGGTGGTCAGGCCTTCATGCTCCCAAAGGCGCTGCAATTCCTGCTGAAGCTTAAGCCTGGTCAGTGCGTCCAGCGCAGCAAACGGCTCATCCAGCAACAGCAGTTGGGGCCGCAGTACCAGCGCCCTGGCAATCGCCACGCGCTGCGACATTCCGCCGGAGATCTGGTGCGGATATGCATTCTCGAAACCGCCCAGGCCCACCGTCTCGATGAGCACCCGTACACGCTCATTACGCTCTGCCTTGGAGACATCGGTGGATGCAAATGCCAGCAGGATATTGTCCTGCACTGTCAGCCAGGGAAATAAACGGTGCTCCTGGAAAACGATACCCCTGCTCAGGTCCGTGCCGCTGACGCGCTGGCCCTGGTAAACGATCTCACCCTGGTAGCTGACATCGAGTCCCGCTATCAGGCGCAGCAGGGTAGATTTTCCGCAACCGCTGGCACCTACGATGGACACGAACTCGCCTGACTGGACTTCAAGATTGATGCCCTGCAGCACATTCAGGTCGTTGCCATCCAGCCGGTATGACTTCTCGACTGCCTTTATACGTAATGCTGTTGCCTTGGCACTCTCATGAAACCTGTGCAGCACGCTGGAATTAGTCGCCGGCTGTACCCGAGCTTGTACACCTGGGTGTTGTATACCTGGCGCTTGGATGCCTGAGGGCTGGGTGGCCGCTGCGGAGTCATGGGAATCCAGCTCGGCTGGCCCATCTGCACGCGGACCGTTTGTACTTAATGCATTCAAAAAACCCATCACTTCCCCACATGTCCTGTCATTAACTTACTGCCAGCTATCCCGGCAACGCTATGCATATACGCAATAGCTATGCCAAATATTATTTTCAATAAAAATCATATAGTTATAAATTAAAGTGGGGAAATGAAAGGCGCTAATGTTTGTTAGCCACCAGAGATTTGGGCTAGCTGTTGCATCAGCAACAGCTAGCCCAATCAGGTTTAAATCCAGGATTTACGTTGAGGATTTATAA
>JAZKEL010000220.1:0-2145 GCA_040387075.1 Pseudomonadota bacterium | reverse complement strand
TCACCGGCTGTCATCACCGCTGAGCCGAAGGCAGAAGCGAAACCGGCATTTACCGCGCCAGCGCCTGAACCGCAACGCCCGGTGGGACCTAGCCAGCAGGATATCGATTCAGCCAGGAACCAGTATGGCAACATGCTGAGCAACCAGTTGGCAAAATACAAGAACTACCCAAGAATCGCAGTGACCCGCGGCTACGAAGGCGATGCCATGCTTGAATTCAAGCTGGATGCCAACGGCAACCTGGTCTCGTGCACGATAGTGAAAAGCAGTGGCTATCCTTCGCTGGACAATGAGGCGCTGGAATCGGTAAAAAAAGCGTCGCCCTTCCCTTTACCGCCGGACTCGTTGCGCGGACGTTCTTTCACTATCCTGGTACCCGTATCGTTCCGTCTTGATAATTAGATCAATGAGCTAGACCAGAACAAGATGTAATGAAGCTATGCCGCAATAAAGGCTTACGATAATGCAGTAACCACTAGTCATAAGGCCGCCTCCATCATGCATTCGAACAAATCCCTCAAACACCTGCTGCTGATCCACGAACTTGCCTTCGTTATCCTGGTGAGCCTGACAGGTGCAGCAGGTGGAATCGGCATCCATTTATGGGATAAGGCATCGCATGAATCGCAACGCATCAATTTGCTGGTGCAGGAAATACAGCAGGCTCGCGGTGACCTATATCGCCAGATGAAAGAAGTATTCGATGCCTACTTCCTGGCAGACACCGATGCGGAAAACGAATACCAGGGCTATACCAGCTCCATACAGGAGCACTTTACGACCTTGCAGCAATTGACTGTAGGGTCGCAAGAACAAGCTGCCATCCGCGAATTGCACGAAAGCTACAATGCCTTCGTGAGGGAAACCAGTGTGGTGTTCAGGATGCGTCACAGCTACACCAATGAAGCAATCGAGAAAGCGCTGAATAGCGATCTGGAATCGAACATTTTCCAGCGTTACGAATTTGTTTCCGCTCGCGCGGAGAAGCTACTCGCCGTGAAACAGAAAGAACTGCAGTTGCGGCTGGACGAAGCAAAGCAGATTTCGGTCACATTGCTCACCATTCCCGTTATCCTGGCCACATTGCTGCTGATGTTTTCGCGCGTGTTCCTCAAACGTGCCATCGTAAAACCCATAGAGGCGCTATTGCACGCCACCACCGAGATCAGCGCCGGTCGACTGGAACATAAAGCCCCCGAAGAGGGAGCGGAAGAACTGGTGACCCTTTCCAGCGCCATCAACAAGATGGCAGAACAGCTGGCGCTCAGCCAGGAAACGCTCATACGCACCGAGAAACAGGCAGCGCAAGGCCTATTGGTGCCCATGCTGGCGCACAACATCCGCAATCCGCTGGCAAGCATACGCGCCACTGCGCAGGTCGCCGACAGCAGTGAGCTGGATGAAGAAACACGCGAATCCCTGCGTGACATTATTGCAGCGGTGGATCGTCTGGAGCGATGGACAGGATCGTTACTGGCTTACCTGCACCCGTTGAAACCGCATGCCAATGCCACCACCCTGCGCCAGGTCATCGATGGAGCACTGATCCCTATCCAGCAAAAATTGCGTGAAAAGCATATCGAGATCGAGTTGCCCGCCTGGGAAAAACACGATGACAGCATGTTTACCGATGAACATTTACTGGAACAGGCACTCTACAACTTACTGCTGAATGCGGTGGAAGCCATTCCGGCTGACTCCAAGCTGGAGATCCATGCCGATATCGAACAGGATGTGATGCGCATACTGATCGCAGACCGAGGCCCAGGCATGCCATTCACACCGGATCCGCATGCATTGAGTCCCGGCCCCACCACCAAGCGATTCGGTACCGGATTGGGCATCCCGTTCGCCTTCAAGGTATGCGAGGCGCTTGCTGGCAGTATTCAGTTCAGGAAGCGAGAAGGCGGTGGTACGCTGATCGAGATCGAACTGCCGCGTCGGCATATGCAAACCATACCCACCGTCATGTAAATTTGGTTGGAGGCAAATTTAATTATTTATATGCTTGCCATAAGCCGTATTTTTCACAACAATGAGAGTGTCCAAGGCTAAAAAGAAATTATGTTGAATCAAGTTATTCCTGACTTCGAACTTCCCTCTACTGGCGGCAAAACCTTCAAGCTTTCTGACTTTAAAAATGAC
>JAZKEL010000219.1:0-2145 GCA_040387075.1 Pseudomonadota bacterium | reverse complement strand
CAGCTAGAATAAATATTGGTAAATATTCATCAATATCCAATTTTTAATCTTTCAGCCACCGCGCAATATCCATCGCATAATACGTCAGCACTCCATCCGCCCCCGCCCGCTTAAACCCCAGCATGGCCTCCAGCACGCACGCCTTTTCGTCCAGCCAGCCATTCTGCGCTGCGGCCTTCAGCATGGCGTATTCGCCGCTGACATGATAAGCATAGGTCGGCACGCCGAACTCTTCTTTTACGCGCCGCACGATGTCCAGGTAAGGCATGCCTGGCTTCACCATCACCATGTCCGCACCTTCCTCGATGTCCAGCGCGACTTCTTTGATGGCCTCGTCCGAATTCGCAGGGTCCATCTGGTAATTGTATTTATTGCTCTTGCCGAGGTTGGCCGAGGAGCCAACGGCATCCCTGAAAGGCCCGTAAAACGCCGACGCGTACTTGGCGGAATAGGCCAGTATGCGCGTATAGATATACCCGGATTCTTCCAGCGCATCTCGGATAGCGCCGATGCGGCCGTCCATCATGTCGGAAGGCGCGACGATATCGGCGCCGGCTTCCGCGTGGCATAAGGCCTGCTTCACCAGCACGGCCACGGTCTCGTCATTCAGCACATAGCCGGTTCCATCGATAAGTCCATCCTGTCCGTGGGTGGTGTAGGGATCCAGCGCCACATCCGTAATGACACCCAGGTCAGGAAATGCAGCTTTAAGCGCTTTTACCGTGCGCGGCACCAGACCGTCGGCATTATAGGCTTCCTGCGCATCCAGGCTTTTGAATTCCTGCGGCACCACCGGGAAAATCGCCAAGGCAGGGATGCCGAGTTGCACGCATTCCGCGGCTGTTTTTAGCAGGATATCGATACTCTGGCGCCTGACGCCTGGCATTGAAGCCACCTCTTCTTCGCGATTCTCGCCTTCCAGCACGAATACGGGATAGATCAGGTCATTCGTGGTAAGTACGTTTTCACGCATCAGCCGGCGTGAAAACTCATCGCGCCGCATGCGTCGCGGGCGTATGGCCAAGAACTGGTTGTCGCTGGAATTTCCCGATTGTTTATTCGCCATAAAACACCTTTGCCAATTCTGCACCAGGATCCGGCTGGCGCATAAATGCCTCGCCGACCAGGAACGCATGCACATCGTTTTCGCGCATCAGTGCCACATCTTCCGGGGTGAAGATTCCGGATTCAGTGACCACAAAACGATCGTCCGGCAGCTTTTCCAATAAATCCAGCGTGGTTTGCAGGGTTACTTCGAAAGTCCGCAGATTGCGATTGTTGATGCCGATCAGCGGCGTTTCCAGCTGCAATGCCAGCTCAAGCTCGTCTGCATCGTGCACTTCCACCAGCACTGCCATGCCTAGGTCGTGCGACAGCTCTTCCAACTCGCGCATCTGCTTCAGTTCCAGCGCTGCCACGATCAGCAGGATGCAATCCGCGCCCATCGCACGCGCTTCGTACAACTGGTAGGGATCGATCATGAAATCCTTGCGCAATACCGGCAGCTTGCAGGCTGCACGCGCATCCCTGAGATACTGGGCACTACCCTGGAAATATTGCTGGTCGGTGAGTACCGACAGGCAGGCTGCGCCGCCTTTTTCGTAGCTTTTGGCAATAGCCGCCGGGAGGAAATCTTCGCGAATCACGCCTTTGGACGGGCTGGCTTTCTTGATCTCGGCAATTACGGCCGGCTTATCCGCCACGATCTTGGCATGGATGCTGCCGACGAAATCGCGCGGATCGGGCTGGGCATAGGCTTCCTCACGTAAAGCATCCAGGGGCTTGGCCGCAATGGCCGCCTGCACTTCGAGACGCTTGGTATCGAGGATTTTATTGAGGATATCTGACATGGTTAACGCATCTCTTTATCGGGTTAAGCTATTTATAAGTGTTGCCATTGTGTCGCAGCCAGCCAGTCGCATGGCTGCCTTGCGGATCGTGGTGCGTCCAGTGCACCACACCGCCTTTGCTGTTCCATTCGTATTCGCCGTAAAAACCGACGGTATCGCCAGCCTTTAAATCCGCAACACGTTCCGCCAGGTCGATATTATGGGCCACCAGCAGGGTGATGCCATTCTCCAGCTTGAGGATAAAGCGCTGGTGCCGTGGCGGATTTGTATCATCGGCAAGCACGTTTACCACCGT
>JAZKEL010000218.1:1408-4870 GCA_040387075.1 Pseudomonadota bacterium | reverse complement strand
GCCAATATGGCCCAGCACCGCCTTGCCCAGTTTCAGGCTGTCGCTGATGGTCGCAGTCTGCGACAGGTCCAGCAACGTGCGGGCAAGGTTGGGATCCTTATCGTCCAGGCTGACGCCGCCGATGAGGTCGGATTCATTTTCCTTTTTTGCCAGGTAACGCGCCGAAGCACTGGTGGCGCCGCGCTCAGACAGCGCGAATACCGAGGAACCGCGTGCGTCCGGCCGGGTGAAGGCATCGGCGTGGATAGACACGAACAGGTCGGCCTGCATATTGCGAGCTTTCACCACGCGGCCATGCAGGGGGATGAAGAAATCGCTGTCGCGTGTCAGGATGGCACGCATATTGGGTTCGGCGTCTATCGCCGCCTTGAGTTTCTTGGAAACTGCCAGGGTGATGTCCTTTTCACGCGATCCATTGGCACCGCGGGCACCCGGGTCTTCACCGCCGTGCCCTGGATCGATGGCGATTGTGATCAGGCGCTGGTTGGCTTTGAACTTCGGCTTATCCAGCAACTTTTCAGGGACTTTTTCAACCGGTACCTGGATGGTGGGCGACGGCTTAGCGGTTTCCGGCAGGCTGACGACAGGTGAAGGCGTAGCAGGCTCGATAGGCGCTGTGACAGGCGGAGGATTCAACACCACTTCAGGCAATACCGGGGATGGCAGGCTGTTTTCGATGGAATTGGATTCCGGTTTTGGTTTGTCTGCAAGGCCGATATTCTTTGCAGGCACATCCGCCGGTTTATTTGCGGAACCTGTGCGTTCGCGCTGCTCCAGCATGCTGATCAGCGGATCTTTTAGTGGGTCTTGCAACGGATAGATATCCAGCACCAGCCGGTGCTGGTACTCGCCGGCCGGCGGCAGTGTGAGCAATTGCGGCTTGATTTCGGATTTAAGATCGATCACCAGCCTCACCACGCCAGGCTTGAAATTGGCGATACGCAACTGGCGGATATAGGGATCGCCAGCCAGTATCTTGTCGGGCAGGCCTTTAAGCACGAGGCCCAACTCGATATTCTCCAGGTCCAGCACCAGGCGTTCAGGGTCCTTTAACGTGCCCATTTTATAGGCGATGGGTCTTGCGGATTCCAGCGTGATGCGGGTGTAATCCGGCGCCGGCCATACGCGGGCAGCAATTACCGTGTTGGCTTGCTCGACAGCTAATGATGACGATGCAAGCCAGAACAGCGCGATTGCGCCCACTAAAAAGCGTGAGAGGAACGAGATAGGGTTTTTATGCATTGATTTAATAGTAATGTGGTCTTGTTTAGGCTTATTGAAGACTTATCTAACATCCGGATTTCATATCTTGTTACTGGTGAACATATATACGGTTATCAATTACTAAAACAGGCTTCCCAGGCTACATCGGCCTTGTTCGGTATTGGCGACAAAGTGGACAGTCCTGCCCTCACCCTTGATAGCTAAACTGACATCGATATCGGCCTCCGGCAGCATCTCTCCGGCCTTCTCAGGCCATTCGACGATGCAGATGGATTGCGGGTTGAAATAATCCCGGAAACCCGCCGATTCCCACTCCTCTTCTTCATAAAATCTATATAGATCAAAGTGGTAAATATAAGTCTTGATGTTCTTTATCATAACCAAATAGGGTTCGACAAGGGTATACGTCGGGCTTTTCACCTTGCCCAGATGCCCTGCTTCATGCAATAGCCCCCTGACCAGTGTCGTCTTGCCCGCACCAAGGTCGCCATGCAGGTAAAGCGTCATTCCCGCGTGCAGCACCCTGGATAACCTGGCACCAAGAGCCAACGTAGCAGCCTCATCTTGCAGGTCATATGTAATATCATGTCGCATATGCCTGAAACCTTACATCCACTTAATGCTATGCAAGACCTGCATCGGAACATGCATCAACTTAGTGCCGACATCAAGCGCTGGGGAATCGAGTTGGGCTTCAGCCAGGTGGGCATCGCCGATACCGATCTGTCGCTGGCAGAGCCGCAGCATGCGGCATGGATAGAGAAAGGCTTTCATGGTGCCATGGATTATATGGCAAAACATGGCAGCAAGCGCACCCGTCCCGAGGAATTGGTGCCGGGTACCATTCGCGTGATTTCCGCACGCATGGATTACCTACCGCCGCAAAGCCGCGACAGTGAAGAGGTGATGGCAGACGGCGAGATGGCGTTTATTTCACGTTATGCCCTGGGCCGCGATTACCACAAGGTATTGCGTAACCGACTGCAGAAACTGTCCGAAAAAATCGCGGGCGAAATCCAGAGATTAGCGCCGATTGCGAGTCCGGCGGGCTACCCTGAACCGCCTTTCGAATACCGCGTATTCACGGATAGCGCGCCGGTGCTCGAGGTGGCGCTGGCGGAGAAAGCCGGCCTGGGATGGCGCGGCAAGCACACATTATTGCTCTCGCGGGAAGCCGGCTCCTGGTTCTTCCTGGGGGAGATCTACACCAACCTGCCCTTGCCTGTCGACGCGCCGCTGAAGAACCATTGCGGCACCTGCACCGCCTGCATCGACGTCTGCCCGACCAACGCCATTGTGGCGCCTTACGAAGTAGATGCCCGGCGCTGCATTTCCTACCTGACCATCGAACTGAAGGAAAGCATCCCCGAACCCTTGCGCCCGCTGATCGGCAACCGCGTGTATGGATGCGACGATTGCCAGCTCACCTGCCCGTGGAACAAATTCGCCAATATCACCGAACAACAGGACTTTCATGTGCGTCACGGCCTGGATAACGTTACGCTGGTGGAGTTGTTTGCATGGGACGAGGCGACATTCAGCCGCAATATGGCAGGCAGCGCGATTTACCGCATAGGCTATGAGCAATGGATGCGCAACCTGGCGGTCGGCTTGGGCAATGCGCCCACTTCAGACGCAGTGGTCGCCGCGCTGAAAAGCCGCATCGACTACCCTTCTGCACTGCTAAAGGAACATATCGAGTGGGCTTTGCGCCAACATGAAACCAGGCAGCCTGGAGCATAAGGCCGGAAGGTTATCAGGGCATTGATTTATTCAGCGATTCTCCGGGATTATTTTAGGGTTTGGGATAGCCGTGAGGGGGATACAAGCTTCTCGTGTGTATAATCGCAATCAATATAAACCAGCCTGTTAAATCAGCTTATCCTCCAGCTTCTTCCTATAGAAAAGCCCATCTTGGTCCAGCCTACCCTTTCTTCCTCACGGTTTCGTAAAGCCACCTTCCTGCTTTTGATTTTGTTAGGCGCTTTCATCGCCCTCAGCTTCCATCAATACGGCATCAGCAACGACGAAGAGGTACAGCATGTATACGGGCGCCTGCTACTGGATTTCTACGGCTCCGGCTTCGCTGACCAGGCCGCTTTCCACTACAAAAACCTCTACCTGTACGGCGGCTTTTTCGACCTGATCGCCGCCGGCATGGAAAAACTGCTGCCGTTCTGGGTGTGGGACATGCGCCACCTGCTGTCAGCGCTGTTCGGCTTTGCTGGCATCGTGGCA
>JAZKEL010000218.1:0-1398 GCA_040387075.1 Pseudomonadota bacterium | reverse complement strand
GGAGCTGGGCGGCGAACGCGCCGGCTTCATTGCGGTAGGACTGCTCTGCATCACCGGTGCATGGACCGGTGCCATGTTCACACATACCAAGGATGTCCCGTTTGCCACCTGCATGCTGTGGGCGCTGTATTACACCATGCGTCTCGCCCCCAGCCTGCCTAAACCGCCACTTTCACTGGTCATGAAACTCGGCATCGCGGTGGGATGCGCGCTGGGATTGCGCATAGGCGGCGTGTTTGCCGTGCTCTACCTGCTCATGGTGGTAGCGTTGGCGGCTTACCTGGATGCGAAGAAGTCGCAGCCTGGCATCGGCAAACTGCGTCCGGCCCTGGCATTCCTGCTCACCAGCGCAAAACACCTCATTCCTGCCGGCCTCATCGCATTCCTGCTGATGGCGCTGTTCTGGCCATGGGCGGTCATGTCGCCGTCGCATCCGCTGGAGGCAGCGCGCGCATTCTCGCATTTTGCATTCAATATGCTGACCATCGTGGACGGCAAGGTCATCAATATCGGCGATGCGCCCGGCACCTACCTGATCGATTACCTGCTGGTCAGGTTCCCGGAAGTGATCTTGCTCGGCCTCTTGAGCATTACCTTGCTTGGCATTGCCAACATCCGGAGCTTGCGTCCAGGCCGTGCCGCTCTGCTGTCATGGGCCGCTGTCGTGATAGCAGCGGTATTCCCGCTGCTGTTCGTGTTGTGGGATGATCCTGCGCTGTATAACGGCGTGCGCCATTTCACTTTCGTGATCCCGCCGCTGACCATCCTGTCCGCCCTGGGCATTCATTTCACGCTGGCGTATTTAGATGCCAGGCCGAAGCTGCAGGCGGCGTTTGGCCTATTGGTCATAGCGCTGGCGATCATGACCGCCATCACCCTGGTTCGCCTGCATCCTTATCAATACATCTATTACAACCACTTTGCCGGCAATACCGCCCAGGCAGAAAACGATTGGGAAGCCGATTACTGGTCCAGCAGCATACGGGAAGCTGCAGACATCCTGGAAGACAAGGTCACCGGCGATAAGGCCGGAAAGCCATACCTGGTGGCAGTCTGCGCGGAGTCGCTGCAGGGTTCGGCGTACCTGGACAAACGTTTCAAGGTCACCAAGAACTGGCCGGCTGCGGACTTCTACATCTCCACCACCAATATGAATTGCGACGAGGTGCTGCAGGGAGAGGTCATCGGCAAAATCGAAAGACTCGATGCGACACTGGCAGTGATCAAGGACCGGCGCAAGCTGACAGGCGCTGCACGCCTGGCCCATCCTGCGCCGCAAAATGATGCGCCAGGCAACTAATGCGTGCCACAAACATCAATAGCCATACGTACTGGCAATCATGCCAGGCCGCAGCATAACTATCACTGCGCAATCATTTAAAGCCCATTATGGAAAAC
>JAZKEL010000217.1:0-2406 GCA_040387075.1 Pseudomonadota bacterium | reverse complement strand
CGCGCAGTGCAGTACTGCGCGTAGCGGAACGTACCCATGTTAACTAGACAATGTTTTAACCAGGCGATGTTGAACCAAACGCAATGACCCGTCTTAACCTCATCCTGTTCTTTGTGCTGATCTTTACTGCCCTTGGGTCGGTGACTGCCCAGCATAAATCGCGCAAGCTGTATTTTGAGTTGCAGCAGCAGCAGGATGCCGCCCGCCAGTTCGATGTGGAATGGGGCCAGTTGCAGCTGGAACAAAGCACGTGGGCGATGCATGCCCGTATCGAATACATCGCCGCCCAGCAACTGCACATGCAGGTGCCGGATAACAAGCGGATCCAGGTAGTTGTTCCAGGGAGCGGCAAACCACTGACCGGCAGTACCGTTGCCGCCCCTGTGCGTACATCAGTGCCTATAACCGGCTCTGCACCTGTGCCTCCACAGGCGACCTCGAAACCATGATGCCCACGCTATGATCACGAACAGGCAAACCGTCAATATCAAGCTCCCCGTGTGGCGCCGCCGCGTGCTGCTGGTCGTGGTGCTGTCGGGCTTTGCCGTATTGCTGGGGCGCAGTATCTACCTGCAGAGCATGCACAAGGCGTTCCTGCAGAAAGAGGGCGATGCGCGATACAGTCGTGCCATTACGCTGCCTGCACATCGCGGCATGATCGTCGACCGCAACGGTGAGCTTCTCGCTATCAGCACACCGGTGGAATCCATCTGGGCCAGTCCTGCAGACTTGAAGGCGACGCCGGAGCAGATCGGCAAGCTGGCGGCATTGCTGAACATGCGCCAGGCCGACATCAACAAAAAACTGGCCAACCAGCAACGCGAGTTCGTCTATCTCAAGCGCCGTATCCCGCCCGAACTGGCGAGCCAGGTGATGCGCCTGGCCATTCCCGGCGTATTCATGCAGCGCGAATACCGGCGCTATTACCCGGCAGGCGAAGTAACGGCGCACCTGGTGGGATTCACCGGCGCTGATGAAAAAGGCCAGGAGGGCTTCGAGCTTAAGTACCAGGACTGGCTATCGGGCAAATCCGGTAGCCGTCGCGTCATCAAGGACAGGCAAGGCCATATCGTGGAAGACCTGGAGGCCGTCAAGGTGCCGCAGGACGGGCATGACCTGGCCATCTCCATCGATCGCAAGATCCAGTACCTTGCCTTCCGCGAGCTGTCGCATGCCGTCGAGCAATTCAAGGCCAAAGCCGGTGCTGCCATTGTGCTGGATGCCAAGACCGGCGAGATACTGGCCATGGTCAACCTGCCGACCTACAACCCGAATAACCCGGTCAAAATGGCGGCCCGGTCGCGCAACCGCGCCATTACCGATATGTTCGAACCCGGTTCGACCATGAAGCCGGTGACGGCAGCAGCGGCCATCGATATCGGCAATTTCAAGCCGGATACCTTGATCCAGACATCGCCAGGCACATTGTCCATCGGCCCGGCCACCATCCACGATGCGCATCCCCAGGGGCTGATCACGGTTTCGCAGGTGATACAGAAGTCGTCCAACGTGGGTGCGGCCAAAATGGCGCTGACGCTCAAGCCGCAATACCTGTGGGGCATCTTTAACCAGATGGGGTTCGGTACGCCCACCCATGTCGGTTTTCCGGGGGAAGCATCCGGCATCCTGCGCAATTACAAGACATGGCGCCCCATCGAGCAGGCCACCATGTCGTTCGGCCACGGCATCAGCGTGACCCTGCTGCAGCTGGCGCGCTCCTATACCGTATTCGCCAACGCTGGCGAGTTGCGCCCTGTATCGCTGCTAAAGCTGAAAGATTACCCGGTCGGCCAGCAGGTGTTTTCTGCAGAAACCGCCAATAGCATCAAGGACATGCTCGAACTAGTCGTGTTGCCGGGCGGCACTGCGCCGCGTGCCCAGGTCGCCGGCTACCGCGTGGCAGGCAAGACAGGCACCGCGCACAAGTTGGGCGTGGGCGGTTACCAGGAGGATAAATACATCTCCTCGTTCGTCGGGATGGCACCGGCTTCCAATCCGCGCCTGATCATCGCGGTGATGATCGATGAGCCAACCAGCGGTGGCTATTATGGCGGCACGGTGGCTGCCCCTGTATTCAGCAGTGTGATGTCGGGTGCCTTGCGCATGTTGTCGGTGCCGCAGGATGCACCTAACGACAACGTGGTGCTGCCGCCGGAAGGCGCCCCGGAAGTGAAGGAAGTGGTGTACCAGGAATATAAGGACAAGCCATCAAAAGACAGCAGGGATGCCGGACATCCCTATGATGCCGGCCTTGCCTTTGCGAACCTGCTGGCAAGCATCGCTTATCCTTTCGCCACGATGCTGCGGGAGGTGGTATGAGCCTGCTCGATACCCTGCTCAATGATGGCGTAGTGCTGGACAGCATGACCGCGGACAGCCGCAAGGTGGCGGGCGGCAGCCTGTTCC
>JAZKEL010000216.1:0-2155 GCA_040387075.1 Pseudomonadota bacterium | reverse complement strand
TTGACCCGGTCATTATCCTCGGCCAGCTACCCGGTACGATTGTTTACACCAGAAACCTTATGCTGCTGCGGCGTTCGGCCAGGCAGCTAAATACCAATAATACATAGACTTATGGTCTCGGCTACCCCATTATGAAAAACACAGTTTGAAGTAACTATTGAATCGCTGTGCGAATGAATTTTTCATATTTAGTATGCGAGTTGCCTGGGTAGTATGAAAGGACATTTATTTTGAGGGTCATGGTTACAGGTGTTGCCGGTTTTATTGGATTCCATGTGGCAATCAAGCTGTTGGAGCGTGGGGATACGGTTGTCGGTGTCGATAACCTGAATGATTATTACGATGTGGGTTTAAAGCAGTCACGGCTCGACCTTATCGCGCAGCATGCCAATGCCGGCAGGTTCAGCTTCATTAAGCTGGACCTGGCAGATATACAGGCAACGGCCGATATGTTTGCGGATGAAAAGCCTGCACGGGTAATCCATCTGGCGGCGCAGGCAGGCGTGCGCTATTCCCTGGTGAACCCCCATGCCTACATAAGCAGTAATGTCGTCGCGTTTACCAATGTGCTTGAGGCATGTCGGCACAACGCCGTCGAACACCTTGTTTATGCCAGTTCATCCAGCGTGTACGGCGGCAATACCAAACTTCCCTTCAGTGAGGACGACACGGTCGACTACCCGGTTAGCCTGTATGCCGCCACCAAAAAAGCCAATGAGCTCATGGCGCATACCTATAGCCATTTATACGCATTGCCGACGACCGGGTTAAGGTTTTTTACGGTATACGGTCCATGGGGAAGGCCCGATATGTCGCCTATCCTTTTCGCGGACGCGATTGACAGTGGCAAGGCAATAAAAGTGTTCAATCATGGCGACATGATGCGCGATTTCACCTACATAGACGATATTGTTGAGGGTGTCCTACGCGTGCTATACAAGCCGCCGGCATCGACTGCCGTTGGCGCAAGTGGTTCAGAGCCTGCCGCCGCACCTTATCGGATATTCAATATCGGCAATAGCGAACCGGAAAAGCTGATGGACTTCATTGCTGCAATCGAGCATTGCATGGGTAAAACAGCAGACAAGGAATTTCTTCCCATGCAGCCCGGGGATGTGAAAGCGACATTTGCAGATACCGCAAAGCTGGAAGAGTGGATTGGTTTCAGTCCGCACACTAAGTTAAGCGCAGGAGTGGAACGTTTTGTGGCTTGGTATAAATCCTACTATCACGATAGAATTTGATCCTTAATCAACATGTCATGATAGTGAACTTAATATGCAACAAGAGTATGGCGGATGGGGCTGGCGTAGCGAATTACTTACTGTGGATGGATACCAGGCCTTGCTACAGACCGCTGCCAAAGTCCTCGAGAGAAACGAGGAGGGGGTCAAGGTAGCACGACTTGAGAATGGGGATATCCTCAAAGTCTTTCGTGTTAAGCATTTGATCAGTAGTGCGCGTATTTTCTCCTACGGCCGCAGCTTTTGCAGGAATTCACAGCGCCTTGCCGCAATGAACATCCCTACCGTGCAAGTGAAAAATCTTTACCATCTGCAAGGATCGAGTAGTTCGGCAGTAGTCTACCTTCCGCTGGAAGGCAATACCGTGATGGAGTTGCTGCGTTCACAGCGTTTGACTGAGGCATTATCAGAAAGGCTAGGTGGATTCATTGCGCACCTGCACGATTCTGGCGTTTACTTTCGCGGGCTGCATATGGGCAATATTGTGCTGACACCTTCAGGTGAGTTTGGCCTGATCGACATTTCAGAGATGACTATTTTTCCCTGGAGGCTTAGCCGCCACCGCCGTCTGAGGAACTTTGCCAGATTCTGGCGGAATGTGGGAGATAAATTCACGTTTGGCCAGGAGAGGATTCATGCACTGGTCAGGGGCTATCGAGCAGGCTGTAAGAAAATTAACTTGGATCCTAGTCAGATCGAAAATACACTTATGTAACCAGTGGGTTAAGTTGATTCAGACTCTAGTACTACCAGTAGTTTCTTGAATACTGCGTTAATATCAAATTCCGATTTGACCCTGTCGATAGCAGCTTTGCCCATTGCATCCAGAGTATGTTTATTACAGCTTAATTTTGCAATAAGTTCGCCCCATTGCGCATCCTCATTCACTAGATAGCCATTCACCCCATCCT